>JBLYYV010000356.1:0-8555 GCA_048550095.1 Gammaproteobacteria bacterium | reverse complement strand
TTCTTCATGGGCGAAATTATACAATAATGTGTTGGGGTCTTATTAAAAACCCGCCATCCGCCGGTTTTTTACTCTGACCCCAACAATCTTTCCTTCAGAGGATGTAGCGGCTCAGGTCTTCGTCCCGCACGAGTTCGCCGAGGTGCTCGTCGACATAGTTCGCGTCGATGTTGAGCGTCTGCCCGGAACGGTCCGCGGCGTCGAAAGACACCGTTTCCAATAAGCGCTCCAGCACCGTATGCAGCCTTCGCGCCCCGATGTTCTCGTTCTGCTCGTTGACCTGGAAGGCGATCTCGGCCGCGCGCTGCACCCCCGACTCGTCGAATTTCAGGTCGACCCCTTCCGTCGCGATCAGCGCCTCGTACTGCTGTGTCAGCGACGCGTCCGGCTCCGTCAGGATGCGGGTGAAATCCTCGGTGCTCAGTGCGCTGAGTTCGACCCGGATCGGAAAACGCCCCTGCAACTCGGGAATCAGGTCCGCCGGCTTGACCGTATGGAAAGCGCCCGACGCGATGAACAGAATGTGGTCGGTCTTGACCATGCCGTACTTCGTGTTAACCGTGCAGCCCTCGACGAGCGGCAACAGGTCGCGCTGCACGCCCTCGCGGGACACATCGGCGCCGGTCGCATCGGAGCGCCGCGCAACCTTGTCGATCTCGTCCACGAAGACGATGCCGTTTTCCTCGAGATTCCGGATTGCCTGAATCTTGATGTCTTCGTCATTGATCAGTTTGCCGGCCTCTTCCTCGGTCAACAGCTTGAACGCCTCGCTGATCCGGAGTTTGCGTGAGCGTTTTTTCTGGCCGCCCATATTCTGAAACAGGCCCTGCAACTGGCTGGTCATCTCTTCCATGCCCGGGGGCGCCATGATCTCGACGCCGACCGGCGCGACGGCGACGTCGAGCTCGACCTCCTTGTCGTCGAGCTTGCCCTCGCGCAGCATCTTGCGAAACTTCTGGCGCGTATCCGACTGCTCGCCATCGGCGCTCTCCGGCATCGGCAGCAGTGCGTCGAGGATGCGATCCTCGGCTGCGTCCTCCGCGCGGTGGCGCACCTTTTCCATCTCGGTCTCGCGCGTCAGCTTGACGCCGATGTCGGCCAGGTCGCGCACGATGCTGTCGACCTCACGGCCGACGTACCCGACTTCGGTGAACTTGGTCGCTTCGACCTTGATGAACGGCGCCTTGGCCAGGTTCGCCAGCCGTCGGGCGATCTCGGTCTTGCCGACGCCAGTCGGGCCCATCATCAGGATGTTCTTGGGCGTGATCTCGTTGCGCAGCGACTCGTCCACCTGCATGCGTCGCCAGCGGTTACGCAGCGCGATCGCGACCGCGCGCTTCGCGCCGTCCTGGCCGATGATGTGCTTGTCCAGTTCCTGGACGATTTCACGGGGCGTCATCTGGGACATCATTCTTTCTCCGTCGACAACGTCTCGATGACGAGGTTGTCGTTCGTATAGACACAGATCGCTGCAGCGATCTCGAGCGCCTTCGTGACGATCGCCTCGGCATCGAGCTCGGTGTTCTCGAGCAGCGCACGCGCGGCCGCCTGCGCGAAAGACCCGCCTGAGCCGATCGCCATCAGGTCGTCCTCCGGTTCGATCACGTCCCCGTTGCCGGAGATGACCAGAGAGGTATCGCGGTCGGCGACACACAACAGCGCCTCGAGCCGCCGCAGACGGCGGTCCGTGCGCCAGTCTTTCGCGAGCTCGATGGCGGCGCGCGTCAGATTGCCGTATTGCTCCAGCTTCCCCTCGAAGAGTTCGAACAGCGTGAATGCATCCGCCGTGCCGCCGGCGAAGCCGGAGATGACACGCCCGTCCGAGAGCGGCCGGACCTTCCTGGCGTTGCCCTTCATGATCGTGTTGCCCATGCTGACCTGGCCGTCCCCGCCGATGGCGACGACGCCGTTGCGTCGGACCGACACGATCGTTGTTCCTCGAAATTGATCCATTGAGTTCTTTCCTGAATTCGGGGCCGGCTGACGACGGACTGTTTTTTCGAGACACGCCGTAAATACGTCCGTGTAGGCTCGGGGGCGGCGTCCCTGCCGCCCACGGTCTCGAAAAAACAGTCCGCCCTCCGCCGACCCGACCGTGCTCGACGGCCAGTCTCCTGGGGAGTCAACGACCCCTGTTAGTTACGCTCGTTGTTTTTCTGACGGCGCGCGCGCGGGTGCGCAGCGTCATATATCTGGGCGAGATGCTGGAAATCAAGGTGAGTATAGACCTGCGTCGTGCTGATGTCGGCGTGGCCGAGCAATTCCTGCACGCCGCGCAGGTCGCGGCTGGACTCCAGCAGGTGCGTCGCGAAGCTGTGGCGGAACAGGTGCGGGTAGACGCGCTGCGGTATGCCGGCATGCCGCGCCCAGTGATAGACGCGCTGCTGGACGGACCGCGGGCTGATTCGGCGCCCGCGCACGCCGACAAAGAGCGCCGGCTCCTCGACGTTCGCCAGCTCGCCGCGAACCTTTAGCCAGGCTTCGATCGCGGCTTTCGCCTTCCGGCCGACCGGCACGAGTCGATCCTTACGGCCCTTGCCGGTCACGCGCACGACGCCGTCGTCGAGATCGATGTCCACCGGATCGAGATCGACGAGCTCCGCCAGGCGCAGGCCTGATGAGTACAGCAGCTCCAGCATCCCGCGGTCGCGGCGGCTGACCGGATCGTCACCGGGGATCGCCAGCAGGCGGCCCATCTGCTCGATATCCAGCGTGTTCGGCAGGTTTCTCGCGGCCTTGGGCGCCGTGACGTCGACGGCCGGGTTCTGCTGCAGCAGGTTCTCGCGCACGAGGTAGTTCATGAAACTGCGTAGGCCGGACAGGCGCCGCTGGATGCTGCGCGGACTCAGGCCCTGGGCATGAATACGCGCCGCGTAGGCGCGCACGCTGTGGGGTGCGAGCCCGGCCCATGAGTCAATGTCGCGCCCATCGCAGTATTGCGCCAGCACCTCGAGGTCCCGACGGTAGCTCTTGATCGTGTGCGGGGAAAGGTTGCGCTCGAGCCGCAGGTGGTCAAGGAAGCGCTCGACGAGTTGTAGCTGATCGTCTGTCATTTGATAGCGAGGTAAGCGCTTCAGGTCTGACCCCGCTCAATTTCCCGCGAGTTCGGGGACGGTGACCTAAATCTTGTCCCCCCGATTCACTTGGCCAGTGAAGCGGCGATGAGTTCTCCGAGGCGCGCCAGGAAGTCGATACTGACGCCCGGGTGGAAATGATCGGCGTTGCGGCTGCCGATCGTCAGGAATCCGATCTCGGATCGTTCGCCCAGCGGTATCAGCGCGATCGAGCCGATCTCGAAGTTGTCGGCGCCGAACAGGAAGTCCCGTTGCGCGTCGCGGATGGTGCCGCAACGCACGACCTCACCCTCGAGGAAGCTCCGGAACGGGCCGAGCGACGCATCCTCGCGATCCGCGAGGCGCATGAACTGGCCGGGCTCTTCGACGCCGGAACCAAGCTTGTCGAACAGCACCAGCACGGCGCGGTCCGCGTTGAATTCCAGTCGCAGCTGTTTCTCGAGCAGTTCGACGACCTGATCGCGATCCCGCGCGTCGATCAGCATGATCGACAGCGAATGAATCTTGTCAGCAAGATCGTCGTTGCCTCGGGCGACCTCGACGAGCTCGCGGAGCTGCGTCTCGAGGCCGTCGTTGCGCTGGCGCAGCACCGATACCTGCCGCTCGATCAGCGAGACGGCCTGACCGCCGGTGCTGTGCGGAAGTTTCAGCTTGCCCAGCAGCGACGCGTGACGCTCGAAAAAATCGGGATTCGATTCGAGAAAGCTCGCAACGGCTGCCTCGTTGTTCGGAACGTCCTCGTGGGACGGGTGCTCGCCGGAATTATCCTCGCGAGACTGGACCTGCTTGACGGTGGTCATACTTCGATGGTGCCCTCGAACACGGTGACAGCCTTCCCGGTCAACCATACGCCTGACCCGGGCCCCTCCCAGCTAACCGTGACTGTCCCACCTGGCAATTCGACAACAACAGTTTCGGCAAGCCGGCCGGCAGCGCGCCCGACGACCATAGCCGCGCAGGCGCCCGTACCACATGCCCTGGTTTCGCCTGCGCCGCGTTCGAAAACCCGTAATCGAATGCGGTCGGCAGCGACCACTTGCATGAAGCCGATGTTAGCACGGTTTGGAAACCTGTCATGGCATTCCAGGGCCGGCCCGAGTCGCGCCACGGGCGCGTCGTCGACGGAATCGACTTCGATGACCGCATGCGGATTGCCGATCGAAACGACGCCCGCCTGAACCGCCTCGCCGTCGACGTCGATCGGATAGGTCTGCTGCTGCTCGTCGGCGACAAAGGGCACGCCCGCCGGATCAAAGTTCGGCACGCCGAGTTCGACCGACACATTGCCGTGGGCCGCGATCTTCGCGCGGGATATCCCGGTCGAATGCTCGAGACTGAACTCGCGCTGGTGACCGTCGGCAACGTGCCCGGCCAGGAACCAGGCGATGCAGCGCGCCCCATTACCGCATTGCTCGACCTCGTAACCATCGGCATTGAACACGCGGTAATAGACATCCGCGCCCTCGGTCCGCGGCGGCTCGAGCCACAGCAGCTGGTCGAAGCCGATACCGGTCCTGCGGTCAGCCAGGCCGCGGATCGTCCCCGCATCGGGCAGATCGCAGCCGCCCGCATCGACGACGATGAAGTCGTTGCCGAGTCCGTGCATTTTCGTGAACAACATCTGCATTTCGAGTCCCGATTGCCGATCTGAATTCCGAGGTCGAATCGCGGGCGATTATAGCCGCGGCATCAACTCCCTTGGTCCGCGCTGACCGCGTGAAAATCACGGCGATCCTACACTGTTGTATTTTGTCAAACCTGACGTTAAGTTTACGATCTCGACCGATCTAGTGAACTAATAAAGGGTAAGAACATGCGTCATATCATGGTCCTGAACTCCAAGGGTGGTTGCGGCAAGAGCACCATCGCGACCAATCTCGCAGCCTACTACGCAAACGAAGGCCAGAAAGTAGCGCTCGTGGACTATGATCCGCAGGCGTCCGGCATGGAATGGCTGGAACACCGGCCGGAAAAGCGTGCCCCGATCGTCGGCGTACGCGGCTACAAGGACGGCCTGACCCATCTGCCGCGCAATGTAGACGTGGTCATCGAGGACGCGCCCGCCCGTTCCCACGGGAAGGAGCTCACCGACCTCGTGCGCCACGCCGAGACCGTGATCGTGCCGATTCTGCCCTCGCACATCGACATGCAGGCTTCGACCAAGTTTCTCGGCGAGCTGGCCAAAGTCGGCAAGGTTCAGCGCAAGCAGGTCCGCGTCGCCGTAGTGGCTAATCGCGTCCGCGACTACACGCTGATCTGGGACGAGCTGGACGAGTACCTGGAAGGCCTGAAGCTGCCGTACGTAGCGGCCTTCCGCGAGGCACAGAACTACATTCGCGCCTACACGCGCGGACTGGGCATCCACGAACTGCCGGAATACCTGTCCTGGCCGGACCAGTCCGAGTGGGAACCGCTGGTCGAATGGCTCGGCAGCCGGAGCTCGAAGCCCGCGAAAGTCGCCGCCTAGGCAGGTTTTTCGGGGATAAACCAGGACGGCCGGCAGTCGTTTCGACTGCCGGCCGTTTTTGCTTCTGGTTGCTGCCGGTCCGGAAGTCCGCCACCCGGCAGCAGACGAATTGATATTCCTCGGTTTGGCCTATCGCCACCGGGCTGCTGACACGACCAAGAAGAATAAAGCGGAGATAAACCAATGAATAATCTACATCGACGTCTTGCTGCGGGCGCCGTAGCGACCGTACTTTGTCTCGCGAGTATGTTGAGCGGCGCGCAGACCGGCGCACCCGCTGTCCAGCCGCCATCCTCACAAGCCGACATCGAGGCCGCCCTGACCGGCGGTGTGCCGATGGGCCGCTGGAAAGAGGGCCTGCTGTTCGAGGGCGTCCGGCCGATGCCGTGGCTCAAGAGTGCCGCCAACTGGTTCCCGGGCACGGAGCAGGTCCAGCCGAACGAAATGCGCGTGACCTTCATGGGTACGGCGCCGGCGATTCGGCCCGGACAGATGAATACGTCGATCTATGTCGAGCTCGGCAACGGCGACAACTTCGTGTTCGACATGGGCGAGGGCGCGGTCTCCAACTACGTCGCCGCGCGCGTCGCGCTGAACCAGATCAAGCACGTTTTCATTACCCACCTGCATGTCGACCACTTCGGCTCGCTACCGTACCTGTGGATGTTCGGCACGTGGTCCGGCGGCTGGCATCAGCCCATCACCGTCCACGGGCCTTCGGGGCGAACGCCCGAGTACGGGACCGCGAAGATGGTCGAGGGCATGAAGATGATGCTGGGCTGGCACACGGACGCGTTCAGCGTGTTCCCGGTCGGCAAGGGCTGGGACATCCAGGTCAACGAGTTCGACTTCCGCGATAACGGCGGCGTGGTCTACGAGCAAGACGGTGTGAAAATCACTCACTGGCAGCGCTCGCATGCGAAGGACGGCGCGTCGGCCTATCGGCTCGACTGGAACGACATGTGTTTCGTCTGGACCGGCGACGGCCGCCCGAACAATCTCGACGTCAAGTATGCCAAGGGCTGCGACCTGTACGTCACGGAACTCCAACCGGAATTGCTGGAGATCAATTCCGGCGTGCAGGGCGTACCGCCGTTCCTGGGGCGTTATACCGTCGACAGTCACCACACACCCGCCTACGCCGCCGGATATCTCGCGAACCAGATTAAACCCCGGATGTTCATGACGACGCACATGAATTTCGATCCGTTCCTGAACGAGGAGACCGTGGCAGAGGTCCGCCATCACTGGAAGGGCCCTTATCATTTCGGCGCGCCCGACGGGATCGTCGTCAACATGACGAAGGACGCGGTCTGGGTACGCGAGGGCATCCTGCCGGATTTCCCGAACAACCGCGCCCCGCAGTTCGATTTGAGCAACGGCCAGCTCGTCGTGCCGCAGCCGCCGACCAGCCGCGAGGAAATCCAGGAGCCGTTCGTGCGCGAACAACAGATCGATCCGGAAAAGTACTATCCGGAGGGTTATTACCCCGAACTGCTCGAAGACTGGCCCGTCGACGGCGACATCGTCATACCGCTGGAAGCCCTGCCGGAAAGCCTGAATAAGAGCATGGGTGAAGCCTGGCGCCAGCGGAACGAGAACCGCAGGCTGCTCGGGGAACAGGCCGAGCAGCAGTAACACCATCGTGGCATTGATCGAAGGGCCCCTGACGCAAGTCGGGGGCTTTTTTATTTCCGGTTGACCGTCGCTGACGGCAATCTGTAACGTACTGATTTCGACGAATCGGAGACACGTGTCGCGCGGCTCGACCGGTCGCGACGCGCACGAATGAACCGAATCCGACCCGGAGGACAATCACCATGCAGCGTCTAACCATCGCAACCGCCGGCGCGCTGCTGGCCGCGAGTGCCGCTTGGTACTTCCAGGCCGGGGGCGGACAGGGCGTGGAGCTGTTTCCCGCCGCCCGGGCATCGGGCGCCGCCGCGGTGCAGGAGGGCTGGTCGCCGACCGGCGCCTACCCGACGCAGGAGGTCTACTATCCTGGCACCGAGGCGCTGGCCGAGGACGAGATGCGCGTGATCGCCTGCGGCTCCGGCATGCCGATGCCACGCCTGAAACAAGCAGCCGCATGCTTCCTCGTCGAGCTCGGCAACGGCGAGAAGTTCATCTTCGACATCGGCACCGGCTCGTTCACGACGCTGTATGCGCTCGGCATCCCGCTGGACTACATGACGAAGATCTTCATCAGCCACCAGCACGCCGACCACATGGGCGACCTGCCGACGATGTGGATCTACGGCATGCAGAACGGGCGCTCGAAGCCGCTGGAGATCTGGGGCCCGGGTGGCGGCGGCATGCCCGACAGCTGGGGCACGAAGGCCGCGACCGACGGGATCCTGAAGTTCTACAACTGGATGCTCGAGACCAGCAAAGGCGGGCTCGACACGCGCTCGTTGGCCATGAATGTCACCGAGTTCGACTGGTCGAAAGTCGACAACGTTATCTACGACAAGGACGGCGTCGTCATCCGCACGATCCCGGCGATCCACCTCGAGGGCTCGGTGAGCTTCATCCTCGAATGGCAGGGTCTGAAGCTGACGTTTTCGGGCGATACGCTGGCGAACCAGTGGTGGACCGAAGCCTCGCAAGGCGCCGACCTGTCGATCCACGAGTGCTTCCTGCCGAACCGCTATTTCGTCAGCAAGTACAAGTTCCAGCCGGCCGAAGCAATCTACGTCAGCACGCTCGTCCACACGACGGCGCCAATCTTCGGCAAGATCATGGCGCTGACGCAGCCGAAGCACGCGGTGGCCTATCACTTCCAGAATGACCCGGAAACCCTGCCGGCGGTCGTCACGGCCGTGCGCAGCGTCTACGATGGCCCCGTCGACTTCGCGGTCGACGGCATGGTCTGGAACGTCACGAAAGAAGGCGTGCGAACCCGCGTGGCCATGATGAATTCGCAGCCGTTCCCGCCGCCGTCGGTCACGGCGCGCCAGCAGGCGGCGCCCGGCGGCGAGAAGTACGAGACGCCCGAGTGGATCCTGCAGAAC
>JBLYYV010000355.1:0-19104 GCA_048550095.1 Gammaproteobacteria bacterium | reverse complement strand
ATCGTGGCCGACCGGCACATTACCGCGACCCTCGGCAGCAACCTGCCTCGCTCCGACTTCTTCCTGTGCCACACCTTTAGCGTGCAGCAGCTGGCCAAGACGATCGGTGTCAAGCTGCGCGACGAAAAGAACCTGATCGAACGCATCTTTGCCCACCTGATTCGCGAGGACGCAATCCGTCAGGACTATTCGACGGAGCACGATCGACGCTATGCGGTCATGATCCGCGCACGCCGCTACGCCCGGGTCGCGAGTGTCGCGCTGGCGTTCATCGGGTTCGCGTTCGCCGGTCAGAATGCGCTGAATATCTATCGTGACCTGCAGTTGCAGGATTCGCAGGTCGGCGCGATCGATCGTTTAGTGGATGCGACGCATGACGACCGGGCGTTGCTTCAGGACCTGCCGGTGGAACCGGAGGAACTGGAACGCAGCATCGAAACCTTCAACACGCTCGCCGACCACTCGGTCGACGCGCAGCTCGTCATGCAAACCGTCGGCAAAGTGCTGAACCGGCATCCCGATATCCGCATCGAACAGTTCAACTGGTTGACCGAAAGAATCGATCCCGATCCAAACTCCGACGGCGCGCGCAATCCGGTTTCGTCACGTATCGCGATCGAGATGCAGGGCGTCGTGGACGGACCGCGTGACGACGTCGTCCGCGCGCTCAGCCGCGTCGACGGCCTCGTGGCGGCCCTCGTCGAGCGACCCGAGATCATCGACGTGCGGCGCGTTAGAACGCCGCTGGACACGCGGCCGGCGGTGCAGCTGACCGGCGAATTCGGCGCGGAAAAAAACGCGGAACCGGCCGGCTTCGAAATCCACTTGGCGCTGGTACGCAACATCGATGATCGAGGGTCGGGACGATGAACCGCGACGCGATCGACTGGGATTTCCTGCGCACCGGCATGACGCTGCCGCTGATCGCCTTGGCGGTCAGTGTCGTCATGGCGATCGCCGGGGTCGTATTGCAGTCGGCGGCGGAGTCAACGCGGCAGCAGAGCTTCGACGAACTGACGTCGCTCGAGCAAGAAAGCGTCGAACTGCGGCGGCGGCGCGCGACCGTCGAGAGTTATCGGGAAGCGTACCGTCAACTGCAGGAGGCGGGATTCATCGCCGACGAAAACCGGCTGGAATGGGTCCGCGCACTCCGCGAAGGCGCCTCGGAACTCGGGCTTCCGTACCTGCGGTACTCCGTAGATGCCCAGCGTCGTTACAACGACGCCGCCGGGCTGACGAGCGTCCTGGGCAGCAGGATGGAGCTGCAGGCCGGACTCGTGCATGAACTCGATCTGCTGCGGCTGATCGACCGATTGTCGAGCGCGCCCGGCGTCTTCGTCGTCACGGGCTGCTCACTGCGCTGGATCGGCGCGGCAATCGAACCGAGTGCCGCGACCACGAATATTTCGGCGGACTGCGAACTCGAATGGCTGACGATTCCAAGCAGGATGTGACGCCCATGATCATCCCCTTCCAACACCGAATCACGAAGATCGTCGCGGCTTTGCTTGCCTGCAGCACCTGCTTCGCGGGCCCGGCCGGCGCGGATATCTCGGAGGATATCGGGCGGCTATTCCTGACGCCGTCGCAACGCGCGGCTCTGGACGCCGAGCGGCAAAACAAGCCGGCAATGGCCCAGGTCGACGCTTACATAGCGCCGCGACCCGACGCGATCGGGCGCGGCGACAGCATCACGGTCAATGGCGTCATCCGCCGCAGCCGCGGGCCGTCGACGGTCTGGATCAACGGGCGCGCTGTCAATGAGGACACGAGCGCCGATACCGGTATCGACCTGCGCAGCGGGCCGGACTCTACGAGCCGCGTGTTGCTATCGACCGGCGATGGCCGGTCACTCGCATTGAAACCGGGACAGGTCTGGTTGCGTGACTCAGGACGCATTCTCGACTGCACGACCTGCGCATCCCCCGCGAAAACGGCGCCGGATGAACCGGATGCCCCAGCGCCTTGACGCGTGATCGACGATGCGAAGCGCCCACGACATGCGAGCGACCGAAGCCGCGGCACCGCGCCAACGCGGCGCCGCATTATTGGTGCTGATGCTCGTCGTCGTGATCGCGGGGCTCGCCGTGCTGGGCCGCGGCGTGTCACGACGCGTTGGGGATGACAGTATCGACCACCGCTCGATGACCGCGATGGCGGCCGCCAAGGATGCATTGATCGGTTACGCCGCGACCCACGTCGACCGGATGCCCGGCGAATACGCGTTTTTGCCCTGCCCCGATACGGGCACAACAGGCGATGAGGGCCTGGAGGATGCCGCAAACTGCGGCGCAGCGAACCGGAACGTCATCGGCCGGCTGCCATGGAAAACGCTCGGACTGCCGCCGATGCCGGGCGGGCATCACGAATGCCTGTGGCTGGCTGTATCCGGCGCATACAAAAATGGCTCGAACAAGACCGCAATGCTGAACGCGGATACACGCGGTCAATTCGAGGTGTTCGCCGCCGATGCCGGCTTCTACCTGGCGGGACCCATTCCGGGTGACCGGGCGGTCGCGGTGTTGTTCGCGCCGGGCGCTGTCCGGACCGGGCAGAATCGCGCGCCGCTTGGATCCAGCGTCGAGCATTGCGGGGGCAACTACAACGTCGCTGCGTACCTCGATGCCGACGGCGGCATCGACAACGCCACGGTCACGAACAGCCCGGATGCCATCGATCAATTCATCAACGGCGCGGAGCCCGGAGCAAACGATCGCATCCTGACCATCACGCGCCGGGAACTGGAGGACGCCTACTTCGCCCGCAGCGATGCGGGGCCGGCGCTGATCGCGATGGCGACGGCCGTTGCGGAGTGCATCGCGGACTACGGCCGCAAGAACCCCGCTGGCGTCACGGACACGCGGCTGCCATGGCCGGCGCCGGTCAACCTGACGGACTACCGCGTGAATGCCGAATACAACGACTCGCCGGTCGGGATTCTGTCAGGGCGAGTGCCGGACACGGTCAACGACTCCAACACGCACACGAACAACCCGATCACGAACGTCCTCGTGAACTGCGATTCGGCGGCGGTGCCGACGTGGACGGCGACGACAGCGTTGCTGTGGTCACAGTGGAAGGATCACCTGTTTTACGCCGTGTCCGACAGCTTCAAGCCCGATGCACCGACACCGAACGCGTGTGGCGGATGCCTGTCGGTCGACGGGACGGCGACGCTGGCGGGGATCGTGTTGCTGGCGGGTCGCGCGCTGGACGTCTTGGGACAGGTCAGGGACGCGTCGCCACTGGACCCCGATACGCGTGACGATATTCGCAATTACCTGGAAGGCCGGAACGCGTCGAATCATCCCGACACGACCGGTACGGCCGACTACGAGACAGCGACGGCCAGCAGCAGCTTCAACGACGTACTGGTGTGCATCGACGACGACCTCAGCGTCTTTCCATGCACCGACGCCGCCGGCCACTGATTTCGTCAACGAATTTGCGAGAACCCGTTATGCACCGTGAAGGACAACGACGAACCCCGCGAACACTCGACCGCGGCTTCACGCTGATCGAAACAGCAATCGTGCTGTTGATCGTCGGGCTGTTGCTCGGCGGACTGATGATGCCGCTGGCAATGCAGCGCGAACGCGCTCGATTTACCGAGACCGAAGGGGCGCTGACCGAGATTCGCGAGGCCCTGCTCGGCCACGCACTCGCAACCGGCGCATTCCCCTGCCCCGCCATTCCGGCCAGCAGCGGCATGGCCAGCATTGCCGGCGGCGGCTGCACCCGACAACACGGCTTCGTGCCGGCCGGCACGCTCGGCCTGTCCGGACGCCGCAACGAGGACCAACTGCTCGTCGATGCGTGGAACAATCCGTATCGCTATTCGGTCACCAACGTCGACGCCGACGGCGACGGCGCATGGGACTTCACCGCGCCGGGCGAGATGCGCGACGTACAGATCGCGAATCTGGCGCCCGATCTGAACGTCTGCACGACATCGACGGGTTCGACGGCGACGGCATGCTCTGGCGCGACCACGACGTTGACGGCGACCGCGCCGGTCGTCGTCTACTCGATGGGTAGCGAATGGGCCGGATCCGGCGGGCCGGACCAGAACGAGAACGTCGGTGCGACGCTTGGCGGCGGGCCGTCGGGCCGCAATTACGCCGTTGCCGGCGACCGCGTCTTCGTGCACCGGATACGCAGTGATGCGCCCGGAGCGGAGTTCAACGACGTCGTCACGTGGGTCTCCGCGAACGGCACCTACAACCGCATGGTGCGAGCCGGGCAGCTGCCGTGATGCCGCTCGCCGACGCCCGTTCGCCCCGCATGAGAACTGGTTCACATACCCCGGCAGAACCCCACCGAATGCGCGCCAAGAGGTAAAGAAATCCGGGGAAAGCCCGATAAACAAGATATGGACACCAAATTGGAGTTTCGAGACATGAATGCACATCGCCAATCCGGCTTTACGCTGGTCGAAATCGCGATCGTACTGGTCATCATCGGCCTGCTGATCGGCGGCGTGCTGAAAGGTCAATCGATGATCACCAACGCGAAGATTCGCAAGATCGAGTCTGACTACAAGGCCATCAGCGCTGCAATCTGGGCCTACCAGGATCGCTACGGCGAACTGCCCGGCGACGACCCGAATGCGAGCACGCGCTTCGACGGGACCTGGGCCGCCGCCGACAACGGCAACGGTAACGGACAGATCGCCGGCGCCTGGAACAGCACGAACAACGCCAACGAATCGCGCCGGATGTGGAAGCATCTGCGCGGTGCCGGGATGATCAAGGGTCCGGTCGACAACACGAACGCGAGCTACGAACAGCCGAAGAACTCGTTCGGCGGTCGCATCGGCTACGAACAAAACATCTACAACCTGAGCGGCAACGTCGCGGTGTTCGGCAACATTCCCGGTGATATCGCCCAGATACTCGAGTCGCGTGGCGACGACGGCGTCACCAACTCAGGCGATATTCAGGGCCACGCGAGTCAGACGACATACAACGCGTCCAACCTGTACAACCTCGCTCTGAACG
The DNA here is from genome assembly GCA_048550095.1 of Gammaproteobacteria bacterium. GTDB lineage: Bacteria > Pseudomonadota > Gammaproteobacteria > Steroidobacterales > SMWD01. The sequence goes on along the minus strand of JBLYYV010000355.1, from coordinate 14,104 downwards.
ACTGATCCTTCGACAATCTATCGATCCGAGATACGGCCAGGCATTTGCCTGGCCGTTTTCGTTGGGACCGCCTACCGAACGCCTGCCACGACGGGTTGCGGCCGAAATGCCGCGGAGCGCACTTTCGGCTACACTCTGCGGCCGGACCGGGGCGAAGACCGCGCGACAATCGAAGTCAGCGCACAAAAAATTGTCCCGAACCCCAGAAGAAGTCAAAGGACGATTCAAAATGACAACTAAATTCGAGACAAAGATCGATTTTTCGAATCCTATCTGGAATCGCGACACCTGGGCCCGAATCCAGGGCGACGTGAATCCCGAGAACGAACGCATCGGCTATTGCACGGGAGAGATTCTCGGCGTGAAGCCCGGCGAGGCCGCCAAGCCCCTGTGCGGTTTCGAGACGTTCCTCGCAACACGGCTGATTCCGCAGGAAGACGGCAGCTACCGCCGCCTGAACAAGGAAGTGATCTACTACACGGACCTGAATTACGATCCCGGCAGCCGCCGCATGATCGACACGTGGAAGAACCCGTGGACCGGCGAAGAATGCAAGGTCGTGCATGTGGCGAACGATCCGTTCAACTACACCATCAGCGAGTGGTTGATCCTGGCGCCGGAAGACTTCCCGAAAGATGGCTCCAAACCTGAACCCCGCAAGGTACCGCTGCTGTTTCCTTGGCGCCGCATCGGTGACAAGCTCACGCTGAACACCGACATGCACCTGTGCTACCCGAATGCACTGCAGCCCGACAAGTGGCCGCGCGAATCGAGCGGCCCGCTGGCGCAGGTCTCCGAAATGATGCGTTACTGGGTCGACGTCGCCGACGTCGAGAACCCCGATCTTACCGCCGTGCCGTTCACCGGCAGCTGGAATCGCATCACGCCGTGGCTGCCATGGACGCTGATGGGCCAGGAACCGGGTCACTGTGTCTATATCGGCGTCATGACGGCCGGCCCGACGGCGGACATCATCCCGCAACACGTCAGGGACTTCACCGACGAGCGCTATCCGGGCTTGTATAACTCGCCGACCGAAGACTACGGTCCGAGCATTTCGAGCCTCGAGCACTACGCCAGGAACGAAACCCCGGCCCCGGCAAAGGACTGACGTAAAGCGCCCGATGCAGGCAGCTTGAAAACCGGGAAAGCATCCGTCCGGCGCGGGGAAGACACCTTCCCCGCGCCGGCGTACGCCTGGTATGTCGCGGCCGTTCTGACCGCGGCCCATGTCGTCTCGTTCCTCGACCGGCAAATCCTGTCGCTGCTGGTCAGCCCGATCAAACGGGACCTCCAGATTTCCGACACGCAAATGAGCCTGCTGATGGGGCTGGCGTTTGCGGTGCTGTATACGTTCGCCGCGATCCCGCTGGGCCGGCTCGCCGATCGCCGCAGCCGCCGCACCATCATTACGGCCGGTATCACCGCCTGGTGCGTCATGACGGCCATGTGCGGACTGGCCAGGAACTACTGGCAACTGTTCCTGGCACGCATCGGCGTCGGGATCGGCGAGGCGACGCTGTCGCCCAGTGCGTTGTCGATGCTCAGCGACTACTTCCCGCCCGAAAAACGCGGCGCCGCGATCGGCTGTTACAACATGGGCGTGTCCGTCGGCGCGGGTATCGCGTTCCTGCTGGGCGGCCAGGTGATCGGCTTCGTGACGAATGCGCCGCCCATCACTCTGCCCATCGTCGGGGAGCTGTTCGCATGGCAGACCGTGTTCCTCGTCGTGGGGCTTCCGGGCCTCGTCATCGCACTGTTGATGCAAACGGTCCGGGAACCGGCGCGAACGGGAAAGATCGCGGTCGAGGGTAACGCCGATGCGGTGATCCCCCTGCGCGAGACGCTCGAGTTCCTGTCAGACCGGCGCTCTACATATGGCGGGCTCGCGCTGATCGTATCGGGCACGACGATTCTCGGTTACGGCTTCCTGAACTGGATCCCGACGATGTATGAACGCACCTGGGGCCTGGCGATGCCCCAGATCGCGACGAGCCTGGGATGGGTTTTGCTGATCGCCGGGCCAATCGGCGTCAATGGCGGCGGCTGGCTTGCCGACCGCTGGTTCGCGCGGGGCAATGCGGATGCGCACCTGCGCGTCATGCTGATCAGCGCGCCGGTCATGCTGCTCGCGTCCGTTGCCTTGCCCCTGATGCCGACGCCGGGTCTAGCGCTGCTGATGTTCGTGCCGCATATTCTCGGCGCGGCCGCCATCACCGCCGTCGGCGGCGCCGCGCTGATGGTCATTGCGCCGAATCAACTGCGTGCGCAGGCAACCGCGCTTTATTACTTCATCATCAGCCTCGCCGGACTGACACTCGGACCCACCAGCGTGGCGGTGCTGACCGACTACGTGTTCGCCGACGAAGCCGCTCTGCGTTACTCGATGGCGATCATTGGCTTCGCCGCGCCGCTGCTCTCGGTATGCGGTGCGGTGCTGATCCGCAAGCCGTACCTGCGCAGCATGGCCGAGGCCCGGGAATGGCACACCTGAAGCGGACGCCGTGAACATATTGATCGTATATGCCCACCCGGAACCGCAATCGTTTGCGGGGGCGCTACGCGAAACCGCGATGAACACGCTGACGGACGCGGGTCACACCGTCGTCGTGTCCGACCTCTATGCGGAAGGTTTCAACCCGGCGGCCGGACCGGACGACTTCACCTCGCGCGCGAATTCCGAGATCTTCGAGCTCGGCGCGGAGCAGGAACACGCCGCGCGCAAAGGCTGCTTTGCAGCGGACATCCAGGGCGAGATCGATCGCCTGTTCGCGGCCGACCTGCTGATCATGCAGTTCCCGATGTGGTGGTACTCCGTGCCGGCGATCATGAAGGGATGGATCGATCGCGTATTCGCGTACGGGGTGACGTATGACTTCGGGCGCACCTGGGATAACGGGGTCATGCAAGGCAAACGTGCGATGCTCACGTTCACGACGGGCGCACCGGAATCGACCTTCGCGCCCGACGGACGCAACGGCGATATGGAACGTGTGCTATGGCCGATTCATGCCGGCGTGCTGGCATTGTGTGGTTTCGACGTCCTGCCGCCGTTTATCGGCTACGCGCCCGCCTGGATCGGTGACGAGGAACGGCAGACGATGCTGCAGGACTATGCCAAACGGCTGCAAGACATCGAGCAATGCGAGCCGCTGTTCTTTCACGGGCTGGCCGACTATGACGAGAACGCGCGGTTGAAACCGGACATAACGCCCGGAACCCCCTGTCAGCATCGCAGTCCACGCCGGCACCTCGACTAGGGGGTCGCACCCGCACGCGACGCCCGGCGCGCAACCAACCATTCGTTCCGCTTGCGGCAAGGCGAGCCGCCGCAGGCGCTATTCGGGAATCCGCCCGCAAAGCGGTCTGCCCTCGCTGAGCGACAACGACCGCAGGATCCGCGTGCTATCGTTGTCCAACACAGGTACCCGGCGAGACCGGACAACGTTGAAGAGAAAGGTGCGATGAAGAAAGAAGCGAAGATCAAGCCGTTCTGGTATTCGGATATCTGGCTGTTTCCGAAGATCATTACGATCATCACGACACTGGACGAGCAGGGTCGCGTCAATGCGGCGCCCTACTCTCACATCATGCAATACGACGTCATGCCGAAGAACCCGCGCATGATCGTAGGCTTTCGCCAGTCGTCGCATACCTTCGAGAATATCCTGGCGACCGGCGAATTCGTCGTGAACTGTCCGCGCGCGGATCACCTCGACGACATGATGGAGACGGCGCGCTTCTGGCCGGAAGGCGTCAACGAGCTCGAACACACCAGCTTCACGCCGATCGAGTCGACCAAGGTGAAGCCACCCAGCCTTGCCGAGTGTCCGCAGATCGCCGAATGCACCGTCGACCAGATTATTCGCCTGGACAAGAGCAGCGGCATCGTCATCGGCAAGATCGAGGCGCTGATCTTCGACGAGGAACTGATCGACATGGACCGCGAGGAACGCATCAACGCGATGGACCTGCCGATCGGACTCGGCGATCAGAATCGCAAGTATTACTACCACGCGAAGCTGCAGCCCGAGAACGTCGTGATGCACGAGCTGCAGGACCCGCCCGACGCGATGCGCGGCATGGACACCAAGACGACGATGGAGTGGACGCCGGACGCGATGAAGACGCTGATGACGATCCCCCCCGGCGTGCGCAAGATGGTCACCGAAAACACCGAGGAGTGGGTGCGTGAGAAAGGCGAAGACGTCGTGACGATGGCTTTGTTCAATGCACTGGCCGAAGAACAGGGCATGAGCGCGGATTTCTTCGACCGTTTCCGCGACGAACGCAAGAAAAAATCGGCCTGATCACCGTCGATCACGAACGGTCACTCCTCCTGCGGCGCTGAGCCCTTGAAGATTCATTTCGTACTGGAGCCCGCCTCCGCCGACGAGTTCCTGGAGCTCGGCAAGCTGGCGGAAGAGTATGGCTTCGAGGCGCTATGGACGTCGAATCATGCGGCTGCGCGCGATCCGTTCCTGACGTTTTCCGTGCTGGCGCGCGAATCCTCCAGCGTGCGTATGGGCCCGGTCGCGGTCAGCCCGTTCGAACTACATCCGCTGAAGATGGCGAACCAGCTGTTCACGCTGAACGAATTTTCCGGCGGGCGCGCCAATATCGTCGTGGGCGGCGGCGGCGGGACGACGATTGCGATGCACGTGAAGCCGGACCGGTACACGATGCATCCGCGCATGGTCCGCGGAGTCCGCGAATGCGTCGAGTTTCTAAAGAGTGCCTCGCCAAACGAAACGCTGAACTTCGAGGGTGAAGTGTTCCAGGTCGACAACTACCGACCGTCCTGGGCGACCGACGAGCCACCGCTTGTATACGTGGGCGCCACCAAACCACAGATGCTGCGTATGGCCGCGCGGGTTGCCGATGGCGTCATGTTCAGCGACCTGACACTGGGTCGACTCGATGAGACGATGTCGCTCCTGAAGGCCGAACTGCTGGATGCGGGGCGCGCGGAGCATGGTTTTCGTGTCAATAATCTGTTCAGCTGGCACGTAAAAAAGAACCGGCAGGAGGCGGTCGCCGAGGCGCGTCGCAAGCTCTGGGTACGCGGCATGCTGGATCACTGGTACATCTCACCGGCACTGAATGAACGCGACTGCAAATTCGTTGCCGAGAATATGCCCGCATTCATCAAGGGCTATGTCAGCGACTCACCCGTCATAGAAGGCGTTCCCGACGAACTGGTCGACCTGTTGATCGACGAGTTGACCTTCACCGGCGATTTGACCGACGTCGACAAGCTCATCGAGAGATTCTGGACCTTCAAGGCGGCGGGCGTCAGCGAGATGTCCCTGCGGCTTTACGATGACCCCGCATATTCGATCAAGGTGATCGGCGAAACGATCGGTCCGGAGCTGCAGTAATCCGGTCACAGAACATCTGCCAGGAACAAGGATTCAGCGCGACCCGGGCGCAAACGCGATGGCCGACACGCACGCAGCCGGGGCGCTTTTCGTTATAGTGTCGCTTCGATCATAGAACTGCCGGGGGGCAACATGGATAGAAATGCACCGATCGCGATCTTCACGGCCTGCGTCGTAAGTATCGTCGGCGTTTTCGGGCTGATGACGCAACCGATGGTCGTCGGCATCTATTCAGACGTGCTCGGCTATTCTCTCGAGCAGGGCGGCCTCATCATCGTCTCGGAAGTGGCCGGTGGTGCGCTCGCATCAGTGCTGGCCATGTTCTGGATCAACCGCATCAACTGGCGCGTCGCCTTGGTGTTTGCGCTGATCTGCGTGATCGTCGGCAACCTCATCACCACGACGCAGTCGGATCCGAACGTGGTGACTGCGTTGCGCTTTGCGGTCGGATTTCTAGGTCAGGGTACGGCCTTCGCGATCGGCATCTCCATCATCGGCAATACGAGCGACCCGGACCGGAATTTCGGGTTCGTCATCGCGGCGCAGGTTGCCTTCGGCGTGGTGACGCTGTTTACGCTCCGACCGATCGTGGAGCAGTATCAGAGTATCGGCGGCATGTATGTGCCGCTGGCCGGCCTCGCCGCCGTGACGCTCCTGCTCGTCAAGTTCGTTCCCGCAGGCTCGGCCCACCGGGAAGCCGGGGCGGGAGATCGGCCTGCCGGCTCCGCCGCTCTGCCACTGACGGCGCTCGCGGCGATGCTGATCTGGTGCTGCGGACTCGGCGCCATGTGGGCGTTTGTCGAACGCATCGGCGTCGAAGGTGGACTCGACTCGGTTCTGGCCCTGCGCGCACTGGGGATCAGTACCATGGTCGCGATCGGCGGTGCGCTCGGCGCCTCGGCGCTTGCCGCCAAGGGGGTCGGCCGCTTCATGCCCGTCACCATAGCGCTGCTGATGCAAATGGCCATGGCCTGGCTACTGCAAGGGGAAATGAGCTGGGTTGAAATGGCCATGAAGGCCTCGATTTTCCAGATCTTCTGGAACCTGACCGGGCCGTTCTTCATGGGTGCGATTGCCGCATCCGATACGGGCGGCAAGATCAGCGTGCTGATCCCCGCCGCGCAAACGAGCGGCTTCTTTATCGGCCCCGCGGTCGTCGGTATGTTCCTGGAAAGCTGGGGACTCGCAGCCGTCAATTACATCAGCATTGCGTTTATTTTCGCGTCGCTCGTCATCTTCATCCCGCTGTCGGCGCGGCTGAAAGCGGCCGGCTACTGATTCGGAAGCCAGCAAGAAAGCACAATCCGGAGCGCCACGCTTCGATTTATCTACGCCGGCGTCATTGCGCTGTAGTTTAGCGAGTGGCTAATAAAGCGGCGCGGCATAAATCGCAGGCAAAAAAGCGCCGGTGCGGTATGTCTCACATTCGGTTAAGGGGTACCGAATTACCGCCCGGCGCAGTGGGGAAGCCTTTGGAGGTTCGCGCCGCTTCCCTTTGACATAAGCTATTACTCTATATATGCGTTAACAATCCCCCAAATGAATGATAAACAACATGAAATTTCCGTAGTGCGGGGCAGCAAACAACTAGAACTGGGTCAATTTCTATATAAGCGACTGATATTTAAGTATTTAGACCCCATCACCCATTTAGGTGATGCGGAGCCGAATCGATTCGTCCAATATGTGGATATATACGAAAATTTTTCTTAACATAATGCTGATCCCGCTTTGAGGTGCTTGTTCCACACGTTGAACCGATGCATCTATGGGACGCTCGCCGAAAAACGACGACACAAAGGGGACATTAGATGTCCGGATCAGGTCTCTCCGGTCTGGTAGCACAGGCGTATGAAGCCGCTTGCGATACGGCAGGTATGGCGAGCTTCGTCGAGCACACCGCGGAGTATTTCGGCGCGCAGCAATCAGCCATTACGATCGCGCCAAACAAGCGCCCGGACGTATTCCTCCCCATCACGCATGGCATTTCGACGGAAGCTGTCACGGCCCTGTTCGAGGCGCGGGAAAGTTCCGGCACGCTGTTCGCGAATCTCGTCCAGGTGCCAACCGGCCAGACCATTTCGATGGACGGATACAGCCGCCCGGAGCTGGTCGGACATCAACTGACGCGTCGAAGCAGCGACGCGAATCTGGAGTCCGTCAACGTGCTCGCCGGAGTCGTCGTTGCGGACGACAACAACCGTTGCGACCTCCTTCTGTTTCGCGATGAGTCGCAGGGCGAATTCAGCCCGTCGGAGCACGAAGCCCTGCGGGAGTTGATGAGCTATCTGCGCCGTGCGATCGATTTAAACAAGCGCTTCGTCAAGATGTTCGTCGAACATCGAACTGCGATCTCCGTTATCAACAATGCGCCACGCAGCATAATGATCCTGGATCAGCTGGGGCAGATCACCTACCGCAACAACGCCGCGATGGTGCTGCTCGAAAAGGACGATGGCATCCGCCTCGACCAGGAGCGATTTTCGATTCATGACCCGGATGCCAAAGCTGAGGTCGACAGGTTCCTCGAGATGGCGAGGCATTCGGACAACCCCGATCTCGATTCGCAGCGCCTGATGATTGTTGTTCCTCGTCGATCGGGCCAGGCCCCGTTCAAGCTCGTTATGTACAGGTTGCCCTTCGACCGGCAGCAGGCTGCGCTGGATGAGAGTCAGTCCCTGGCAGTCGCCCTTGTCTATGACCCTTCCACGATGGACCAGCTCAATGAGGGCCTGCTGGAAAAGTTCTATAACCTGACGGGGGCTGAGACCGCGCTCGCGCAGACGCTGTTCGAAGGGCGCGCATTGCCGGACGCGGCGGCCGATCTCGGTATCAGCGTAAACACGGCCAGGACGCAGTTGCGCAGCATCTTCAAGAAGGTCGGCGTGCATTCTCAGGCGGCGCTGTTGCAGGAGTTTGCCAAGAGCTTCATTCATGCCTGATACGGCGCGCGCTGCAGGGCCGTGAATCTCGTTTGCCTGCTTAACTGATGATAATCTAGCCAGTATGGCTACACGACAGAAAGAGATTCACCGCCGCATCACGGTGACACCGCTCGCCGGCGCGCTCGGCGCAGAAATTTCAGGTGTCGACCTGAGCGGCGACCTCGACGACGAGACTCTGCGCGAGATTCGGCAGGCTTTCCTGGACTATCTCGTGATCTTCTTCAGGGATCAGCCCCTCACCCCGGAACAACAGATCGCATTCGGCGAACGCTTCGGCACTCTGCACATACACCCGTTCATTCCAAATCTGGAGAACTACCCTCAGATCATCAGGCTGGAAAGTGCAGACTCAGGCCCGGCACAAATGGCTTACCAGTCCAACACCTGGCACACGGACCTGACGTACGAAGCGGAGCCGCCGATGGCGAGCATCCTGCATGGCCTCGAAATCCCTGAAGCCGGCGGCGATACGATGTGGAATAACCTGTATGCCGCGTACGAAGGCTTGTCCGCGCCGATGCGCGAATTCCTGAACGGATTGACCGCGTTCCACAACATCGTGTCGAGCATGCCCGCCGACTTCATGGAGCAGTCGTGGGCGCCGAAGCAACTACAGAGACTGCAGGAGAAAACTCCGCCGGTCGAGCACCCGGTCATCCGCACGCATCCCGAGACGGGGCGCAAGTGCCTGTTCGTCAATCGCAACTTCACGTCACATATCGTCGGCCTGCACCGCAAGGAAAGCGACGCGCTCCTCGCCTACCTCTACGAGCACGCGGAACAGCCGGAGTTCGTCGTGCGCTTCAAGTGGCGCAAGAACTCATTGGCGATGTGGGATAACCGATGCACGCAACACTATGCGCTGATCGACTATCGGTCAAAACGCACGATGCATCGGGTTACGGTCTGCGGAGACCGCCCCTACTGAATCGCAACACTCAAGCCGTGAGAATGCCGCGCATCCAGGTTTCCCAACGGTTGAATTTGTCTCGCAGGTAAGCGCCGGCAGCCGACGGCATAACGCGCTCCGCATCCGCGGCGGCGAACGGATCAACACCCATTGCCAGCCTCGCCACGCCCAGCAATGTCGATTCGGCCTCGTCAAAGACATGGACCGGCGCGTCGAGCAGCGTTGCAAGGCCTTGAGCGACAGCCGGATCGCGCACGAGCCCGCCTGACACAAAAACGTCCGCGGGCAGGCGATCATCGCTGACGTCGCGCAGAATTTCGTAGACCCGGAATAACAGCCCCTCGATCACGACACGGCGCTGCGCTATCGGCGCTTCGAGCTGCCGTGCCGCCCGCGACAGCGTCAGTTCGAACTCCGGCCGCCAGTGCGGCGCGCCGAGCCCGGCCAGGTCTGGAATAGCGAAGGCCTCAGGGGCGGGATCGTCCGTGGGCAATGCAGCGGATTCGCGGCCGAAACGATCGACCGCGGGGCCGGCGCCGTTAATGGTGCCCTCCAGCACGCTGCGCTCACCCAGCGCTGCCGACGACAGAATCGGACCGGTCAGGTAGCCGTCGCGACGAACACTCGCGTCGCCGATCGGACGCAGAACGAACGCGCCCGTGCCGAGGTTCACCAGGGCGGCGTCCAGATGCGGGTCGAGTACGGCGAGCGCACCGGACGCCTGGTCGGCAATACTGGCGGTCAGGCGCGCACCGTTGCGCAGTTCAACGGGCGTCGCGTCGGTCGCGACGATGTCGGGCAAGGCGGACCTCGGCACACCATAAAGGTCGAGCAGTTCTTTGCACCAGTCACCAGCGACGATGTCGACCATCGCCGTGCGGGCCGCCATGGTCAGATCGCTGCGATGAATGGCTCCATCCGTCCACACCCACGTCAGCCATGTATCGAGAGTACCGAACAGCGCGTCGCCTGACTTCAAGCGGGCGGCCAACTCAGGGTCGGCCTGCATCATCGCGGCCAGTTTGGGGCCGGCGTAATGAGGCGACAGCAGCAAACCGGTCCGGCGCCGCAGCAGATTGTCGGCGAACGCATGTTCTTCGCACCAGTCGGCCGCCCGACGATCCTGCCAGGAGACCACGGGGGTCAGCGGCCGACCCGATCGTCGATCCCAGACGACGAAGGTCGAACGCTGACAGACGAGACCGAAAGGCATGCCAGCCCATTCGCCTTCGAATTCATCCCACAGGCGCTCGACACGGCGCAGAAAAATCGCCGCGTCGACCTGCCGAACGAGGCCGTCACCGCTCAACCGGGGCGCCGGTATCGCGGCGACCCGCGACAGACGGCCAGAACCATCCACACAACCGAGTTTAAAGCGGGTGCTGCCGAGATCGATCGCAACGGCGGTAACGGGTTTTTCGAGATCGTTGGACATATACTTTGCAGCGATGATAACCGTTGCGCATCGTCCGGTCGTTCGCCGCTGCATTCCCGCTGTCCTGGGGATCGCGCTGCTCGTGGCCTGGCTCGCGCCCGGATTGGCGGCGCCGGCACCCGCTCAAGGCATGTTGCTGGTCGCCAGTCCCGATATGCGTGGCACCTGGTTCTCCCGCTCGGTCATCCTGTTGATTCAGCATGACGAACTGGGTTCCGTTGGCCTCGTCATCAATCGTCCGACGGAGATCGCGCCTGCGGACATGCTGCCCGAGGTCGCCGGACTCGAGAGCCTGCGAGGCAAGCTCTATATCGGTGGTCCCGTCGAAGGCCATGGCGTCATGATGCTCGTGCGCAGCGACAGCGCCCCGGCGGATGCCGAACATATTTTCGCCAACGTCTATGCCAGCGGCAGCCCGGACCTGCTGGACGACACTTTGCGACGGGAGGATGCAGCGAACCGCCTGAGGCTCTATGCCGGTTATGCCGGTTGGGTTCCCGGGCAACTCGAGGCTGAAATTCGCCGCGGTAGCTGGATCGTCGTTCAGGCCGACCAGGAGCATGTGTTTTCGAGCGAGCCGGACGAAATTTGGGAAAGGCTCGTGCCCGCAAACGAGCCGATCATCGTCATGCGCGACATGCCGGGCCGCCTCGTTGCATTTGATATGCTCTGACACGTATCTACGCATCCGAGTGAAAACATGAATCGACGCTTTGCGAGCAAATGGCTGTTGCTGATCATGACAACCGTCCTCGCTGGAACCGCTGTCGCGCAACAGGAGGGTACCGACGCCACACCACCCGACACCGGCACCGCTGCGGCGCCCACGGTTCTGATCACGGGCTCGAACCGCGGCATCGGCCTCGAATTTGCGCGACAGTATGCGACCCTGGGCTGGCGGGTCATCGCGACCTGCCGCAGCCCGAGCAAGGCCAATAAACTCAAGGCAATCGCGGCGACGTACCCGAACGTCGTCATCGAAAAACTCGACATCACCGACCACGCACAGGTCGACGCGCTGGCGGAGCGTTACTCGTATCTTGCGATCGACTTGCTGCTCAACAATGCCGCGTTGCTGAGCGACCGACCTAAACAGGCTTTCGGCGCAATCGACTACGATCTGTTTCGCCAGATCGTTGAAGTCAATACCATCGGTACGCTGAAGGTGACGGAGGCCTTCACGCCACACGTCTTGGCCAGCAACACGAAGAAGATCGTAACGCTCGGCAGCGCCGCCGGCTCGATACAGATGATCAATCCGCCCCCGGACTTCTATGCCTATCGCGCCAGTAAAGCTGCCCTGCATTTGCTGATGAAGAACGTCGCACTTGAGCTGGCCGACAAGGGTGTACTCGTCGGCCTGATCAATCCGGGCCTCGTGGACACGCGCGGTTTCGCCGACATAGGCCCCGACGATCCGGTGCCGGAAGACTATAAAGTCGTCGTCGAAATGATCCGCAGCGGCGCGTTGAAACTCAGCACACCCGAGGAATCCGTCAACCTGATGATTCCGCTGATCGACAAACTGACCCCGGAGCAGAGCGGCGTTTTTCTCAACGCGACCGGCCAGCAATTACCATGGTAGGTGGTTTATCTCGACGCCACGTCTGAATCGGCACACACACACCGGATTCTGACTTCGCTATCCGCTTCGTCCGGGCGGAACATGGTTCTCTCCAGCAACATTGATTTGGAGAGACGCAATGGCAATACGATTCTTACTGATACTCGGGTCCGCGACCCTGGCGATTTCCGGCTCACCGGCGCACTCGGACACCATCGACATGACAAACCTGGGGCCGAACGACCTCGTCATCACCGAGTACCTCGCCAATCCCGTCGGTATCGGCGATACGGAGGCGGAGTATTTCGAAATCTACAACACGACGAATCATGAAGTCGATCTGACGGGGCTCGTCGTTCGCGACGATGGCAGCAATGAATTTACCGTGGCCGGCGCGATGATCGCACCGCTATCCTTCGCCGTGTTCTCGAACTCGGACGGCGCGGCACTCGGACTGACACCCACTTACGTGTATGGCAGCCGCATGTCTCTGACGAACGGCGACGACGAGATTGCTCTATACCGACCCGACGATATGCTGATCAACAAGGTCGCTTACGACGATGGCGACTGGTTCGGCGCGGGCATCGCGCATGAACTTGTGACGATCGACGCGATGCTCGCCACGCTTACGATCGGGCCGACGCTCGGAGACGATTTCATCGCAGCGACGACGCCGCTGCCGCTCGGTAATTTTGGTTCACCCGGCGGCCCCGGTAACACGCTGGTGCAAGCCCCACCGGTACCGTTGCCGGCGGGCATATGGCTGTTCATGTCGGCGCTGGGATCGCTCGGCTGGATCCGCAAACGCATCCGGCCACAGAACCGCCTTACGGCATCTTGATCTGACCGCCGCCCGGCACGCCGCCCGCGCCCGGTGTGCCGTCGGGGACGATAATGGACGAAGACTGCTCACGCCGAAGTTCCTCGAGCCGCTTGACGGTCTCTTCCATCGCCTCGTTTGCGCCGTTGCCGAACTTGTTCGCGGCCTCTTCGAGGGAAACCGCAGGAATTTCGAAATTCAGCGGCAACGGGCCGGCACGCGTCATCAACTGCGTCTGACCAATAAAGATCGGATCTTCGCCGGCGACTGGATTGCCGTCGCCGTCGACCTTGGTCAGGCGCTGGATCGTGCCGACGCGACGGTCAGTGAATACCTCTTCCTTGTACAGATCAGATGAATCCATACTGATTTCGACTTCCATTTGATCGCTGGCCATGGCGCAGGCATCCTCGCTTCGTGATTGTCCGTATTCGGGCGCAACAGTATAAGCTATTTACCTATGCCCACCAGCGATGACAGTGGCTTCGACGCGAGCCCAACCGAAGCATCGCGTGGCGACGACGCGACGCTCGCGTATCTCGGACTGCAGCCGGATGAGATTCTGAACGCCGTGGACAGCGTCGGATATCACGCCGACGGGCGACTCCTGGCCTTAAATAGTTACGAGAACCGCGTCTACCGCGTTGGCGTCGACGACGGCCGCCCAATCGTCACGAAGTTCTATCGCCCCGGTCGCTGGAGTGACGAGGCGATATGCGAAGAACATGACTTCGCCCTCGAACTCGCGAGCCACGACATCCCAGTCGTGCCGCCGGTCATTTACGCAGGCGCGAGCCTGCATTTCCACGGCCCGTTCCGATTTTCGATCGCGGAGTACCGCGGCGGTCGAACGCCTGAGCTGGACGATATGGACCTGCTGCGACAGATCGGGCGGCTGGTGGCACGCATGCACCGTTGCGGTGAAGCCCGGCCGTTCGCGCACCGGCCCACGGTCGACGTCGAATCCTACGGCCGGCGATCGGTCGAATACCTGTTGGAGAATGCGCTGATACCGGCAGATCTGGAGCCGGCCTATACGTCCGTCT
>JBLYYV010000354.1:0-2987 GCA_048550095.1 Gammaproteobacteria bacterium | reverse complement strand
CGGCGCGAACTCGTTATAGCCGTTCTGACCGCCGAAGAACAGCGTGCCGTCGGCGCTCGCATGATGCGCATTGAAATTGAATTCCTCCGACTGCAGGCCATCACGTCGATGCAGATTTTTATATTTCCCGCTCACGGGATTGATACGCGTGATGCCGTAGTTCGTGCTCAGCCACAAGTCGCCGTTGCCGTCCGACTGAACGCCGTACACGACATCGTTGGTCAGGCCGTCTTTTTGCGACAGGTTCGAAAACGAGATGTCGCCCGGGTTCGCGGAGGAACCATTGACGCGGTCGAGGCCACCGCCGCGCGTGCCCACCCAGATCGTGCCGTTGGCGTCGACGTGCAGCGAGTACACTGAGTTGGACGACAGGCTGGTCGCGTCGTCCGCATCGTAGCGGTATGAATGAAAGACGCCAGCATCGCGTTCGAACAGGTTCAGCCCGGCGGCGTCGGTGCCCACCCAGATGTTGCCGTTGCGATCCTCGGCGAAACTCGTGACGCGCTCGCCGGCCAGCGCGCCGTCGGTCGACGGATCGGCCGCATAGCGCGTGAAGGCGCCGGACTCCGAGTCGAAAATGCTGATGCCGCCACCGAAGGTACCGATCCAGATGTGTCCCTGGCTGTCCGGAAAGATCGACATGATTCCATCGGCGCTCAGGCTGGTCGAATCGTCTTCGACGTGGCGGTAGATCGTGTTGCGACCCGAGGCCGGGTCGAGGCGGTTCAGTCCGCCGCGCATCGTGCCCGCCCAGACCATGCCATCGTGATCGACCGCGACGCTCATGACACGGTCGTCGCTGAGGCTGGCGGGATTCGCCGGATCATGGCGATAGTGCGTCATGCTGCCGTCGAGTCGATTCTTCGCGATCAGGCCGTCGCCGAACGTACCGATCCACAGCGTATCCGAGCGATCTGTCGCGAGCGCCGTGACCCTGGGCTTGGCCTCCTCGGTCGCCGCAAACGTCTTGCTTTCCTGCAGGCCCAGGCCCCAGGTGCGCGGATTCCACTTACTGACGCCGCCCGTCAGCGTGCCGACCCAGAGGATGCCGCTGCGGTCCTGGAACAACGTGGCGATCGCGTCACCACTCAGGCTGTTGAGTTCGCTCGACTTGTTGTAGCGCACGAATGTACCGGTGGCCGCATCGAGCAGGTTCAGTCCGCGGGAGGTGCCGATCCAGATGCGCTCGTCCGTATCTTCAAAGATCGATGTGACCCGGTCATGCCCCAAGCTGTTGGGATCGTCGGCATCGTGACGGTAGTGGGTAAACGTGGAACTCGCGGCATCGAACCGATTCAGGCCGCCCCCGTGAGTGCCGACCCACACCACCCCGTTGCTGTCTTCGAGGATCGTTCGGACGCGGTCGGAACTCAGGGTCCCGGCGACTGCGGGGTCATGACGAAAGGTTTCGACCTCGCCGGTTGCCTTGTCCAGCCGAAACAGGCCCTGTTCGCTGCCGATCCAGAGCCGGTTCGCGCTGTCGGTCAGCAGCGCGTAGATGCTGTGGCCGGCGGCGCCGTCGAGCGCGTAGTGAGTGAAACGACCGGTCGTCGGATCCAGGCGATCGAGACCGCTGTCGCGCAGACCCACCCAGATGCTGCCGTCGGCGTCGACGAGCAGCGTACGCGCGATATCACCGGCGATGCTCGTGGCGTCCGACGGATCGTGGTAGAAGTTGGTGACGCTCAGTTCGGCTCGATCGAATCGCGCGACGCCGCCGCCTTTCGTCGCGACCCACAGCATACCGTCGGCACCTTCGGCGATGTCATAGATGAAGTCGCTGCGCAGTGCGTTCGAATCGCCGCGTTGCTGTTTGAAATGGTCGAACTCGTAGCCGTTGTAGCGGTTCAGGCCATTCTCGGTGCCGAACCACATGAATCCGTCGGCGTCTTGCCAGATGGTGACGACCGCGCTCTGCGAAAGCCCGTCGTCGAGCGTCAGGTGGTCGAAGCGCATCGGTTGTGCCGCGAAGCCAGCAGTCGCGGCGAGCGAGGCCGCGATCAGCGCGACGATGCTGGCCGAGGCCTGCACTGCGCGACTGATGGTTCTGACTAGCGTACTTGAATCGAGCATGTGGGCGTCTGTCTCTATCCGTTGTTTGAGTCGCGACTGGCCTGGCATGCAACCGGCCGGCGGAACTCCGAAACTGGATAGCTATCAGACCACGATGGATCCAAAGTCACCGCGACGCGAAACGGCGCGACTTGCTCGAAAGTGTGACCGGGTTCAAATAACGTCCCGGTTAAATAGACCCGGCTATTGGTGTTTTTTGATCAACTCGATGAGTTCATCGGGACTCAGCGCGGGTGCGCGGAAGAAGCCCTGGTACTGGTCGCAGCCCATCGCGCGGAGCGATGCCAGTTGTTCGGCCGTCTCGACGCCCTCCGCGACAACGGTCAGGTTCAGCTTCTGTCCGAGCGCCACCATCGCCGACGTAATCGCCGACGCATTGCCGGCCGAGTTCAGCTCCATCACATAGGAGCGGTCGATCTTGAGGATGTCGACCGGTAGATCCTTGAGGTAAGAAATCGCGGACTCGCCGGTGCCGAAGTCGTCGATAGACAGGGAGACGCCGAGTTGCTTCAGCTCCCGCAGTCGACCATGCAGGTCGTCGCTCCCGGACAGGACGCCGCGCTCGCTGAGCTCGAGATCGATCAGGCCGGGGTCTACGTCGTGGCGCCGCAGACAACGCTCGACGATCCTGGGGAAGCCATCGGTGGCGAGCTGGCACTTGGAGACGTTGACCGAGACGCGCAACGTGCCGACGCCCTGCTCCTGCCAGGCGGCGAGCTGCTGACAAGCGGTATCGAGCACGAACTCCCCGATGCGGATCATCAAGCCGGAGCTCTCGGCGATCGGCACGAACTCGGCGGGTGACAGAAAGCTGCCATCGCCCTGAGGCCAGCGCAGCAGAGCTTCGCAGCCAACAATCTTGTCGCTGGAAACATCGACGAGTGGTTGATAGGCGAGTTGCAGTTCCGACTTCT
>JBLYYV010000353.1:0-8872 GCA_048550095.1 Gammaproteobacteria bacterium | reverse complement strand
TCTACATCGTCAGCATTCCGTGGCATGGCAAGGTCAAGACGCTCAGGCTGCAGTACGGCGCGCCTTACCTGCCCTGAGCATGGCCGTTCGACAAGAGTCCATCGACGTTCGCACACGCGGGCGCGGCAGCTACGACCTCACCGGCGAGCTGCAATCGGTCGTGCAGCAAACGGGTATCGTGACGGGCATCTGCCAGGTGTTCTGCCATCATACGAGCGCATCGCTCGTGTTGACCGAGAATGCCGATCCCGACGTGCGCCGCGACCTCGAAGCCTTTCTCGGTCGGCTCGTCCCCGACGGTGATCCGATCTACCGCCATACGATGGAAGGGCCTGACGACATGTCGGCCCATGTGAAATCGGTGCTGACCCAGTCGGGTGTCAGCATTCCGGTCGGGGAGGGTCGTTGCCTGCTGGGCACCTGGCAGGGCCTGTATCTCTGGGAGCATCGCGCGGCGGGGCACCGCCGGACCGTCACGGTCACCGTGATGGGCGACTAGACGAATCCCGCGCGGGTCGCTGGCGCGGGTGCTTCAGTAATCCTCTTCCTCCCGCGCTTTCGACAGGGCGCTGGAGAGGATCGCCGTTGGCACCGCGACGACGCCGACACCGATGACCAGCAGCACGAACGTAAACAGACGACCGCCCAGCGTGACCGGCACCATGTCCCCGTATCCGACCGTAGTCAGCGTAATTGTGGCCCACCACAGGCTGTGAAATACCGAGCTGAAAACCTCCGGTTGCGCGGGGTTCTCGAAGTAGTAGATTCCCAGCGCGGCGAGAAACAGCACGATTGCCGCGACGAAACCGAACAGGAACAGCTCCTCTCGAATTATCACGAACGCACGATGATATCGCTGCATCGCGCGGTTATAGCGTACGAGTTTGAACACGCGAAAAACGCGCAGCAGCCGAAACCCGCGTAGCGCGCGAAGATCGAGGCCGGTTCCGATATAGAAGGGTGCAATGGCGCAGAAGTCGATGACGCCGTAGAAGCTGAAGATGAAATCGCGCGGCTTGTCGGCGCTGACAATGCGCAGCAGGTATTCGATCGTGAAGACCGTTACCGTGAAAATCTCGAAATAGCGCAGCGCTCGTCGCGTATCCGCCGACAGATCAGGCAGGGTTTCGATCGCGACGCTGATCAGTGATAGAACGATCAGGGCCTGGATGGTCAGCGCGAATGCGCGTCCCGCTCTGGTGTCGGGGCGCTCGAGAACCTCTTTCAGTGACATGCGCTGCGGCTATTGTTTCAAGCTGTTGAAGAGCGTGCCGAGCGAGTTCGAGTCTTTGCTTGCAGGCCCTGCGGCCGGGCGCAGGATGCCTGACTCGCGCATGCACTTTTCGCTCAACGGGCTGCCGGCGGGTGCAGTCGAAAAGCAGGCCTGCGTCAGTTGCTCGGCCTCCGTGAGTTCGAATGCGGATATCGACATGCGAATTTTCGGCGGATAGTAGTCGGCGACCGTGCCGAAATAGCCTTCGTAGGTTGAGATCATGTCGCTGGCGATTTCGGTCTTGCCGGCGCTGGAGAGAAAATCCGCAATCTCGACGCTCGCGAAAACCGGCATCAGCATATTCGTGTCGATGTTTTCCGCGTTGACGAGCATGCTTTGCCGATCGCCTTGCATGCGCCCGGTCATGAATGCCGCATAGCGCGTATACGGGTGATTGAAGGCCGGCGGCGTCAGTGCCGCCAGGGAACGCTCCTGGGCGGTCACGAGATCGGCGGTCGTCAGTGCTTCCATCGCCTGGTTCGCGACCGTATACCGTGCCAGGAGATCCGCGACGTGGCCCTGTCGAAAGCGGGCGGTCGACGCGGTGTTGAGTTTACGACCGCGAATCTTGCGCGGGTACGTGTCATTCAGATACTCGGTGATTTGCTTAATTCTCTTGTCCGGGACCGGATGCGATTTTGCGCTGAACTCGACGAACGCCTGCTTGCCGAATTCGAGCGCCGAATCGGCGAACTTATCCTTCGCGCCGTCAAAAAACTGGTCGAGGTTGCGCGCGTCGTCCTGATCGAGCGCGTCGGACACGGCGGTGAGCGATTCGTGCAACAGCGACTGGCTGCTGCGGGTCAGGTAGTCCGAGATTTCGGTCGAGAGGTCATGAGCGTGTGCCATGCGCTCGAGACTGGCTTTCAGGCCCCTGGGCGAATAGCCCGCGGCGATCATCAGGTCCAGCCCGAGGCGGTCGGCGTCATGCTCATTGCCGCGGCTGAACAGCGTTGCATGCACGCTCTTGTAGAAGCGGTCCGCGATGACCTGCTGCACGGCGGACTGCTTGAGTTTCCCCTCGACGGAGGGGTCCAGCGAGTACTCTTCCGTCGCGTCGTTGTACTCGAGGGCCTCGGCCTTCGCGTAAAGCTCCCGAGCGTTCGCGAAAATGTCGAGAGACTTTTTAACGTTCTTTTTGTATTTCAGCGTTTCGCCATGCCCGAGCAGGACGTGAGCGAGTTCGTGTCCGATGACCGCAGCGAGCTCGTCTTCCGACTCCGCATGCAGGAAGACCCCATAGTTGATGAATACCTCACCGTGATAGGTTGTTTGCGCGCCATAGGCGAGCGGTGATCGATCGCCCTGAACGAATACCGCTATCGATGGCGTGGTGCCGGGCCACGCCGCGAGCAGCGTATTCGTGATGCTATAAACGAGCTCCGTTAGCTGCTCGTCCTGGATGATGAAGCCCTGATCGCGAACCCCGAGGTCGTTGGCGACGTCGCTATGTTCGAGGATCCACCAGTTGCCCGGCATCGGCGCGGCGCGTGCCGATCCGGCCGTGCCGGTGAAGTAGCTGCTGCCGGTAACGTCCTTGTGTTGCAGGTAACGTTCCGCGGCATCGGTTCCGGCGACGACCAGCGTGAGGCTACATAGCAGCAATGACTTGATATATGGCATCGTCTACTCCTCGGCGACCTCGGCCTCCCGTGGATTGCAGTGGTCGCCGAAGCCGATCGTCATGCCGGATTTTTCCACCTCGGATGCGCCGAGCGTAGCTTCCGGGCAATCGAGGCGATTGCCGGGCCAGATTTCCACTGACATGGTCTCGAGCCAGACGGGCTCCGGATACTGACTCAGCGACACGGACACGAGGCCTTCGTCGTCGTCGATACTGCGTATCGGCAATCCTGTCACCGATTCAGCGCCGATGACGACCGTCGTAAATTGCTTCTTGACCTCGCCGGCCTTTAGTACATCTATTTCATCGCCGGCATCGTCATAGACGTAGAGCTTGCTGGCGTGAATCTCCTTTACGACGCTGGTGGCCGGCTCCGCATACGCGACGACGGCTGCGAGAAAAATGGCGGGCCATAACAAATGCTTCATGACGAGATTCCTCCGACGATCTTCCACAAACAGAAAACAATGGTGCTGAAATACGCGGCCATGAACGTCACGCTGATCACGGTCGAGTCGAAACTCTGGCTCAGTAACAGCGCGTGCGGCAGGGCCATGATGACGTAACCGGCCGATAGCATCAGGAGTACCATCAGCGTAGCGCGAACAAAACGCGTACCGACCGAAAAGACTCGATGTGTCATTCGCATCGGCGGGAATATCAGCCAGCAATATCGTGGCACAGCGGTCACCGGCTTGAAGTCGATCAGGAACATCAGCATCGCGAAACCGATCCAGTTCGCGGGCGACCAGCGCAGGAAGCCGGTGATCCACAACACGGCCGCCGATATGACGCAGATCGTAAACAGCCCGTGCATCAGGTCGAGTTCGAGTTTTGCCCGATCGCCGAGGCGTTCTTTTTCTCCGCGCCGCTCGATGACCCAGGTCAGCCAGGCCTGGAGAATGAAGACGAGTGTGAGCCCGACCGGCTCCAGGTAGTTCGTTGCAGCGCTCTCGGATTGTTTCATGTAGTCGCCGGAAAACTCGATGAGATTGTCGGTTGCCATCGCATGCCAGAACGCGCCCGGTATGTAATCGTGGACCGGCGACCATTGATAATCCGGATAGTTTTTCAGCGATGCGCCGAGGATGACGATCTTGTCTTCTACGAGCTGTGTGAGTTCGTCCTCCGACAGATTATTGAACAGTTGCAGCTTGAGTTGCGTGTTGTAGGGGCATGGCGCGATGCGCGCGTCGTGAAATCCGCGAATAAAGTTCCAGCCGAAGATCTTCATGCTTTGCCACATGCGCCCCGGCAGCGATGTCGCTTGCGGTTTGCACGCTTGCCCCTGCAGGTCGGGTATTTCCGTCATCGCCCGGTTCGGCGCGTACCCCCAGTGCAGGTACATTGCGGGAGGATCCGCATCGTTCGGGAGGTCTTCGTCGCAGCCCGACGGATTGCGTCGACACCATGACTTATAGAGTGCCCAGCCGGCGGTGTCATAGTGCTCGCCGTCGAATGCCGATTGGCGAAGATTGTAGATATTGTCTTCGCTGTGCATTTGCGCGAGCGCGGTGTTCGGCGGCGCAATACCGTTGGCAGCCGGTGTCGGATCGTTCAGCGTACTCGCGAAAAAGATATCGGTTCCGGCCGTCTCGGATCGTTCGACGCATGCCGAACCGCTTTCGGGTGCGCCACAGCGCCAGTCTTCATTCTCCAAGCTGCAATACGATTGCTCGACCAGGCATTCCGAGCGGCGAAACAGGTCCGATATCTTGTTCTGACGTTCGACCGAATTCTGCGCGAAGTAGATATCAACGAATACCGCGCTTGCGTTTGCATCGACCAGCTTGCGCAGAATGCGATGGTAGCGTCTCGGCTGCAGCGGCCAGCGTTGGTTCGTGCTGTCGAGATAGGTGTCATCGATCAGCAGTACGACGATGTTCGATTGTCCGAGACGTGTCTCATAGTCGTTGCCGTCGAGCGTCACATTCGATGCGGCGCCATAGAGAGGCGACGTGATCGTGTTGTAGATATTCGCGGACAGCCGATCGCTCTGCGTGTCGAGCCCGAACGGGTCTGCGACTTCCTCGAACACGCCGAGCACAATCGCAAGAAACGTCGTACCGACTAGCTGAACCAGCCTTCGGTTGGACGACTCCGGGCCGGAGGCATTCCGAGCACTCTCCATGGGTATGCTCACCAAGCGTTTAACTTATTCTTATCGCTCGGTCGGCCGCTCGCAGGCCGCGTCAAACACGAGCGTCTTGGAAGTTTCATATTACCCACCGTACCCGATACCGGCAACGAAAATCAGCGGCATCGCCGGGAGACGAACGGCCTCGCGGCGCCGACGACGACATCGTGTGTACGATGCGGACAGGGCTCTTCGACGACCGGCGATCGATGTCCGGGTAGGTCGGTTATGATGATTGTTTCGGAAAGACGAAATGGACTTCACGAGTTCCAAACCTAGATTGCGGCGCGTCATCATCGTGCTGGCGTTGATCCTGTGCGGCGCGAACTCGATTGCGGCCCCGTATGTCGCGCAGCCGCCGGAGCGGCTCGTCTACACGTTTGCGTGGTCGCCCTTCTTCAAGGTGGGCAGGGCGGAGGTCACGCTGCAGGAGCGGCCGGCGGATCAGACTGCGGCGCCGCAATCGCGTGAGATCGTCGTCTCCGTGGCGGGTCGCACCAACGCATTCATCGATGCGTTATGGCGATATCGCCTGACGGCATTCGGGGTCGTGCCGTTGCAGCCTCTGGAACCGGGTCTGATCGACATCCTCGAGTCGGAGAAGCGCAAGGTGAAGCGGACGCGCACGACGTATCGGGACGGCGAGTTTCTGACCGTCCGCAACAAACAGGGTGCAGTCTCGGAGACGCGGATCGACGCGCCGAACGGACATGGCATGCTGTCGACCCTGTATGACTTGCTGAGCCGGGATATGGCGATCGGCGATCGCTACAAGTTCGAGACGATCGCCGGCCGGTCGCGTTACGAGGTGGTCTTCGATGTGCTGAAGCACGATCGAATCAAGCTGGAGGGGCAGAAGATCGACGCCGTCAAGCTCCGGGTCAGCGGGCGCGACCTGACGGATCCCGGGGATACCGCGAAGCATCGGATCACCAATGTCTGGGTATCCCGGGAGCGTCCGCGGCGGTTGCTGCAGGCGGTCAGCCGGTTATGGATCGGTACCGTCAAGGTTCGTCTGCAGACGATCGAGCCGCTCGATGACGAGGCCCCCCGCGTCGCGACCGCGGGCGACTAGTCGAGTGCGTTGTCAGCCTGTGCCGTCGGCGTCCGGGTCGGTGGCAGGCGTCGCACATAGATGGCGTAGACGAACAACGCGCCATTGAATAACCCGATCAGGACGAACGGGGCGGCGGGATCTATCGAGTCGTAGATGATGCCGCCGACCTTCGTGATGAACAGGATCCCGCCCGCGCCGAAGAACGCGAACATGCCGGTGATCGAACCGCGCGCGGACGGTGGTGCTTCCTGGCCGACCAGCGTCTGGCAGGCCGACGTGACGCTCATCTGGCCGATGCCGACGACGATCAGAATCGGCAACATCCAGCCACCGAGCGGATCAGGGATCAGGCCGATGCCGATATAGCCGACCGCCGCGATGCCCAGCGCGATCATCATGACCGTCGTGCGATCAATCTTGTCGTTGATGAAGCCCAGGATCGGCGCCCAGACCAGCGCCGTCGCCATGATGATGGCGAAGCGCATGCCGGCGACCTTGGTGGCTTCGTCCGGCGGCATGTCCGCCGCGATGCCGGCCTGCGTGAGCCAGAGCATGAAGAACGTGCCGACGACGACCATGTCGCCGCGCGATACGAACGCGGACAGATACGCGAGCAGGATGCGGGGGTTGTCGCGGCCGGCCGCCAGTCCGTTGGCGAACAGCGTGCGGACGGGGAGGTGTTCGGTCACGTGCGGCGGCGGGCCGGCCTTGAGCCCGACCAGCGCGATCATGGCCGTGAAGAAGGCGAAGCCGGCCATCGTGAGCGCGGTGTATTCGCCCGCGACCAGTTCCGGTACGCCGAGTCGTTCGACGAACAGGTTCGGCAGGCGAGTGAAGAACACTCCGATCAGGAGTTGACCGAGCCCGATCGCCACACCGGAAAAACCGACGAGCTTGCCGCGCGAGCCCTCGTCGGCGTAATCGACCTGGACCGCGATGATCATGACGTTGGTCAGCGATATGCCGAGTGCGAGGACCAGTTGCACGATGATCAGTTGCGTCACGCTGTCGACATAGCCATAGGTCGCGTAGGCGGCCGCCAACACCAGCAAACCTCCGACGAAAATGATTCTTCGCCCCGTGCGGTCGGACATCGCGCCGATCAATGTGCTCGTGAAGATCAGGACGATCTCGCGGTAGAAACCCATGTCGCCGGCGACGCCACCCTGCTGTTCGATCGGGATGTTCAGGTTGACGTTCAGGATGTACGGCAGGAACGCGCCGACGAAGGTCGACAGGGTGATCCCGGCGAACGTCGCGTACAGGTAAGCGGCCGCGTGGCGACGCTTGATGCCCGGCGCGAGAGCGACGGGGCCGAGTTTGGCGAGGTTCGACATGGGGATCCTGAGACGGAGCGGTCGTCGCATCATAGGGGTAACGGCCGGGTCGGTCATCAACTCGGGCTGATACATGCCGCACCCGGTTCGCGAAACGGTTACGCTTGAAGAAGGAGGGCGCAGTGGCAGACAACGAACTCGATCTCGATCGGCTCAGGGCGAAGCTGCTGGAAATGCAGGCCGCGCTGGAAGGTGCGCGCGACGCCGGCGATGACGCGGCCGCGACCGTGGAACTCGACCAGACTCGGCAGGGACGGCTCTCACGGATGGACGCGATGCAGGCCCAGGCCATGTCGGTCGAGGCCAACCGGCGGCGCAAGCAGCAGCTGGGGCGGGTGAAGGCCGCGTTGAACAGGATCGACGACGGTGATTATGGTGGGTGCCTGGAGTGCGGGGAGTCGATCGACCCGCGGCGACTCGAGCATGATCCCGCGGCGCCGCTGTGTATCGGGTGCGCCGAAAGGTCCGAAAGAAAAATTAGTTAATACAATAAATTAGAGTTAATTTATTAAGCCAATTATCAGCTCAGTTGTCATAATGAATCGGCTACGCATGCGACGAGAGAAACGCGAACCGCGAAACGGGGCTAAAGCCTTCGTTTGCCTTTGCCTTGGGCCAATTCGCCGTGTAATATGACGAGAACTTATACGGCGGCTCACCGTCCGTAATAAGCATAAGAGAAAACTAAACGACTTGTTTGCGGCGGCCAGTTAACCGGCCTGCTTGCAGACCTAAGGGGAGTCGATGATGCAGCACCGCTCTATGAAACCGCTGGCACTATTCGCCGCGACCGCGCTCTGTTGGGGCACATCGCAAGCGGCACTTATCACTCAGTCCGGCACCGACGTGGACTTCACGTACGACGACGCCACACTTTTCGGCATGGGCACCGTTGTCGGCAACAGCATTTTCTTCACACCGACGACGTTCAAGGCCGAATCGCTGAACGACGACGGCGCCGTCTCGCCGATCGGCCAGAACACGCTGAATATCCAAGTCGACGTGACATCCGGTGGCGGGTACGAGATCACCAATTTCCAGCTGGCCGAGTTAGGTGACTACCTGCTCACCGGCAATAGCTCGTCGGTTTCCGCGAGTGCTCGCCTGCAGGTGAGCAGTAATACGACAACTTGCGGATTTTTCAATTGCGTGGACACCAAAATCGACAATGTCAGCGGGTTGACGACGGTCGGTACAACCACCGAGTGGACCGCAGCCGTCGGTATCGATCTGGCGGATACGGCCGACTGGGGGTCGGACTCCAGCGTGATCGCGCAGATCCAGAATAACCTTTTGGCGACGTCGACAGTTAACGGCGAGAGCGCGATGATCCAGAAAAAAGCCGCGGGCGTTGGCCTGGTCATCAACCCGATTCCGGTTCCGGCCGCGGTCTGGTTGTTCGGATCCGCTTTGGGCCTGCTCGGCTGGATGCGCCGCAAGACCC
>JBLYYV010000352.1:0-7058 GCA_048550095.1 Gammaproteobacteria bacterium | reverse complement strand
TTACCTCTGGGCGCTAGTTTCCCAAATCGACCTTCCCGGGGCGACCGATTCGCGTGCAACCAGTGGTCGCGCGGGCGTTTTCGGCGATCAATTTATCTGCGTGAGTCGCCGGGCGACGAGACTTTATTCTTCGCGCGCTCGTCGCTGCTGTGCGTCCAGGAACGCACGCACGTCGCGGCCGGTTTCCTCGCCGGCTTCCTGCACCGCCATGTGCCCGACGCCAGGGTAGGAGATGAATTTAAGCGATTCGACGTTTTCCAGCAGCACGCGGAACTCGTCGGCCTGATCGAAATGTGCCGTCGTATTTGCCTCGCCCCATAACAAGAGCGTCGGCGGCGTCAGGGACCTGATGATGTCCTCGATGTCACCGGGTTTGTACTGGCTGAGCCGATCCAGCTGGGCTTCACGCTGCCCCTCGCGCATCCACATGTCGTACCAGCGATCGATCAGTTCGTCGGTCAGTTTTTCGTCGTCGCCGAAACCTTCGACGAGCATGTACTTGGGCAGCGCGCGCGGCAGGATGTAGGTCAGCGCATACGCCGCATCCGGCATTTCACCGCGTCTGCTGTTCTTGATGTCGCGGCCTTCCAGCGAGCCGGGGCTCAGCAGTATCAGGTTTTCGATGCGGTCCGGATGTTTGGCACTGTAGCGAATCGCGATCGTGCCGCCGATTGACGTCCCGCCGATCGAGAAGCGTTCCAGCCCGACGGCGTCGATGAATTTCTCTGTCAGCGCCAGCGTTCGTTGCAGCGTGTAGTCGTCGGTGGGATCCGGGCCGGTCAGGCCATGGCTCGTGAAGTCCATGCGCACGACGCGGTAGGAATCTTTCAATGCCTCGACCCATGGATCCCAGCCGATCAGGTTGCCGAAGTTTGCGTGCAGCAACAGAACCCCCGGGCCCTCGCCCTCATCGCGGTAGTGAATCCGGACGCCATCGACATTCATGAATCGCGACTCGGGACCGGCATATTTCGCCTCGAGCTCTTCCGCGGGAATATCGCGATAAACCCACAGCGCGATCAGGATGCCGACGATCAGTGCGAAGAAGAGGGTCGCGAAGGCGTAGGCGATGATGCGCAGGGTTTTCATTCGGCGTATTCGTGGTGGCTGCGGGGCCACTACATTACCCGCTGCCCCTCGGCGTTCTCAAGCCGTCGCCGCCTGTCGGCGCTCGAGCGGTTTTTATTGACACGATGTCGATAAACGGCCCATGATGTCGACACGCAGTCGATATCATTTATCAGCAAGCACTTATATAAGAGATAGGCTTCATGTTCATTGCGATCCGAGACCTGATGTTCGCCAAGGGGCGCTTCGTGATGGTGGGAACCGTCGTGGCGCTCGTGTCTTTCCTCGTGATTATCCTGAGCGGCATGTCGTCCGGACTGGTCAAGGCCAATATTTCGGGACTGATGGCGTTGCCGGCGACGCACGTGGCTTTCGAGTGGACCGATCATCCCAGCTATCGAAACACGATGGTCGAGCGCTATATGTGGGAGGGCTGGCAGGACGCTGACGGCGTCAAGGTCGCCGAGCCGATGGGTCACACGGTTTTTAACGCGCGAACGGAAGATGGCAAGCCGATCGAGATCGCGCTATGGGGCCTCGCACCCGATTCGATCGTCGAACCCACTGTCACCAGCGGCGAACAACTCGGCGGGCGCGACAACGGTGTCATCATTTCGCGCGATTTGCTCGACGACGGCGTGCAGATTGGCGACACGATCATTCTCGACCGCGTGCTGACGGAGCTCGTTGTGGTGGGTGTCGTCGAGGACAGCCGGAATATCGGGCACCTGCCGATCATCTATGCGCCGCTGCGCAAGTGGCAGGAAGCAACCTACGGTCCACCGGGCGGACCTCCGCCGGGCGAGGAATTGCCGGACGTGGTCTTCGACTTCGTCAGCATCGTCATGCTGCAGCTTGAAGAGGGAATCGATACCGCCACGCTCGACGACGAGCACGAGACTATTACGATGGATCGACAGGCGTATTACGCGGCGTCAACCGGCTTCACCTCCGAAGTCCGTTCCGTGCAGATGATACAGACGTTGCTTTTCGTCATATCGGCTGTAGTGATCGGTGCGTTTTTCTCCATCTGGACGATCCAGCGCACGAAGGAGATCGGCCTGGTCAAGGCGCTCGGCGCCTCCAACTGGTATTTGATCCGGGATGCTCTCGGTCAGGCATTTCTCTTGATCGCCGGAGGAATCCTCACCGGAAGCGCGTTCGCGCTGTGGTTTAGAAATCTGGTGGCCAATACAGAGCTTCCGTTCATGCTTGAGGTCGATACATTGACCGGTGCGATGATCGCTCTGATGTTCGCCGGCCTGATAGGCGCCGTCGTATCTGTAAATCGGATCACCCGGATCGATCCAATCATCGCCCTCGGGCGCATCCAGTAGCGGAGGGATTCACATGAGCCCGAGTCTCGAAGTGAGGAATGTATCGCTCGTATTCGGCGATGGCGACCAGCAGGTCAAGGCGCTCGATGACGTCAGCGTCTCAATCGATGCCGGCGAACTGATGATCGTTCTCGGTCCCTCCGGGGCCGGTAAGTCGAGCCTGTTGGCGGTTTGCGGCGGTTTGCAGACGCCGACGTCCGGCACCATCACAATCGATGGAATAAATATCAACGATGCGACGAAGGCGAAGCACGTAAAAATTCGTCGCGACAGTATCGGCTTCGTTTTTCAGCAGTCGAACCTGATCCCGTCGCTGACGGCACTGGATCAGTTGCTGTTGATGGCGCATCTGCGCGGTCGACGCCCGAACTCGGGTGATCGCAAGAAAGCCATGGAAATGCTCGACGAAGTTGGCATGGCGTCGAAGGCGGATCGACGTCCGAACGAGTTGTCGGGTGGCGAGCGTCAGCGCGTCGGCATTGCACGCGCGTTCATGACGGAACCAAAGATCCTGCTCGTCGATGAGCCCACGTCGATGCTGGATCGGGGCCGCGGCCACCAGATCGTCGAGCTGCTCAAGCGCGAGTGTCACGAACACAACGTCGCGACGCTGATGGTCACGCACGACCAGAGTATTTTGGATCAGGCTGATCGCGTGGTCGAAATCAGTGACGGACAGCTGACGGAAACGACGTCGGTAGCGCAGGCAGTCGGCCAGTAACATGCCTCGAATAGCGGCCGAGAACATCGAGGAGCATCTGCGTCAGCAGACGGAACGGATCCTGGATGCCGCGAGTTGGTCGTTCACGGAGAACGGCTATCGCGGTACGGATCTCGGTAAGATCGCGAAGCGGACCGGGCTCGCGCGAAATTCGTTGTATCGCTATTTCCCCAGCAAGGACCATATCCTGGTGGCCGTTCTGCAGCGCGAGATGGCGCCATACGTCGAGCGGTCGAACGCGCTCGAGCGCGATTTCCCTGATCCCCGGAAGCGCATTGATGCCTGGTTGAACCTGCAGATGGAGTTGGCCGCCGGCCCGTGCCATTCGATGATGGGAATGCTTGGGGACATGACCGATGCGTCCGAAGATCTGCGTCGGCAGATCGGGTCGTTGCACGTCGGTCCGCGCGCTGCCCTCGAAAAAATCGTCACCGACTTGCTCGACGGAAGTGGCCGAGACCCGAACGTTGTTAGCGGCATGATCGCCGGCATGGTGCAGTCGGCCGGCGGCGCTGCGATGTATTCCGATGACCCGGAGTCGGTCATCGCTGAGTTGAAGAAATCGGTCGGCAACGTGCTGACCAATGGAGATTGATATGACGATTGAACTCGGAAAGTCCGCCGCGGCCGCGGTAATCGTGTGTGTTTCGCTGGCCGGGCCTGGTACATGGGCCGTCGCACAGGAACACAGCCACCATGGGCATTCGTCCGTTCCTGAAATGGACGAGGACGGCAAGCGCCTGGATAGCTACCAGGTCAAACACGACATGGACGAGGAGACGCTGCAGGCCCTGCGGGACAAGATTGCGTTATATCGCGGGCTGACCGATCGCGAACTGAACATGAATATGTCGTCCATGGGCCCCAACTACGAATGGTATGTCAGTGATCTTTCGTTGGAAGGTGACACGGGCGTGCTGATTTTATCGCACGGTGTCGGCGAGAACAGCGATCGAATGTTGCACGACGTGCTGCAGCCGATCGGCTCAGAGCACCCGACCGCGCTGGGTTTCGGCATGGCGATGATGACGTCCTCGCACCTGCAGTCTGCGGTTGATGACCTGACGGAACGAGGTGCCGAGACGATCGTGCTGGTCCAGAATGGTACGACGACGAACTACAACACACTGACGCGTCAGTGGAAGTACATTTTCGGACTCGGCGAGGAGGCGACTTACCTCGAAGTGCCGGTCGTCCAATCAGACGCTCGGTTTATCCTGTCAGAGCCGTTCGGCGATCACGAGCTGATCACCGAGATCCTGTACGACCACGTGAAAGAGGTCAGCACGAACGCCGCGAACGAGGTCGTCATTATTGTCGGGCACGGTCCCGAAGATAACGAAGACAACGAGCCGGATCTCGAGATCCTGAGTGCGCATGTCGAGCGCATCAAGGCGAAGAACGAGTTCGCCGACGTCCGGATCATCAACCTGCAGGACGATGCGATCCCGCCGATTCGTAAGTCGAACGTCAAGCGGCTGCGCCGCTGGATCCAGAAGTCGAACGATAAAGGTCAGGATGTGATCGTCGTGGCGATCGCGGCCGCGAGTCATGGCGTGCAGACGCATATCAGGAACGATCTGCGGGGGCTGGATTACACGTTTGCTGATAAGGGGATGTCGGAGCATCCGCTTTACGTCGAGTGGCTGGCTTCGGCGATTGAGGAGACTTTGGCTTCGACGAACTAGCCCACCGGCGGCCACGCGGCCGCACAGCGAGTCCGGGTTCCTTTTTCTGCGACACGCCGTGAATACATCCCTGTAGGCTCGTGGGCGGCGTCCCTGCCGCCCACGGTCTCAGAAAGATTTCTCGCGCCCCGCCGGCCTGGATCCAGGGGAGAATTTCTAAACCGGGCGTGCGATTTGGCTCAAGCGAGATGCCTGCTACTAGCTCACGAATCGCGTTAGCTGGCACTGAATTCTGGATCGGCGCTCAGGCCGTCTTGGGTTTCTTCCAGGTGTAGACCATCGTGACGGCATAGTTCCAGACGGCGCCGACGAGGATGCCGGCGATGGCGGCGAGGATCCATTGCGCATCGAGGGTGAAGATGTAGGACGCGATGCCGACGTTGGCGATGGCGCCGACACTGCAGGCGAGGGAGAAGCTGAGCCAGCCGCGCAGCCATTGCCAGCCGCGGAGCTGCATGTCTCGGTAGGTCAGGACGTTGTTCAGGGCGAAGTTGAATGTCATCGCGACCAGCGTTGCGACGGCTTGGCTCGTGATGAATTCGAGCCGCATACCCTTGAACAGGATCGCCTGCGTGATCAGGTGCACGATGACGCCGAGCGAGCCGACGAGGGTGAAGGCGACGAATCGAACCGGGATGATGTGGCCGATCAGCTTGTCAAGAAGCAGCATGCCGTATTCCCAGGCGGCCTGATTGTCGAGTTTGCTCTCGCCGGCGTCCCGAGTGCGAAACTCGTACGGCAATTCGACGTAGCGCAGGGGTGCTGATGACGAGGCGAACAGGTCCAGCATGATTTTGAATCCGACGCCCGAGAGCTCGCGGACGCAGCTGCGGAATACGTCGGCGCGCACCATGAAGAAGCCGCTCATCGGATCGGTCAGCTCCTGCTTCATGACCGCGCGGCTCAGGCGGGTCGCGATGCGGCTCATGCGAGCTCGAGATTCGTCCCAGTCGCCGATACCGCCACCCTGGACGTAACGGCTGCCGACGACGATATCGGTATCTCCGCCTTTCAGCACATCGAGCATGCGCGGCAGCAACGCCTCATCGTGCTGCAGATCGCCGTCGATGACCGCCAGGTAGGGAGCGCTGCTCGAGAGCATGCCTTCGATGCACGCCGTCGCGAGGCCGCGCCTGCCGATGCGCTGAATTCCGCGGACGCGATAGTCCTTGGCCGACAGCTCTCTTACGAGCAGCGCGGTCTCATCCGGTGAGTCGTCGTCGACGAATATGACTTCCCACGCATAGCCTGCCAGCGTGGCATCCAGTCGACGGATCAGTTCGGGTACGTTCTGGCGCTCGTTATACGTCGGGACGACGACCGTGAGTTCGGGAGCGCTGCGGGCGGGTTCTTCGGTGGCGGCCATCCGGCGGATTGTCACCGCATCACGTGATGTGATTCAACCCGGGGTGAGAAAACGATCGATTGTGAATCGGCTGGGCCCGGGTCCGAGACCAAAGGCGCCAACCGATTCCGCATCCGGTGTCAGACACCGACCATTGCGTACATCGCAACCAACGGGACGACGATTGCGATGATCACGAGTACGATCTCATCCCTGCGATCTATACTTACATTCTTAAACACATCCAACATTTGCCCATCTCCTTATGCGCTTGGACTTTTTCCATGATTAGATAGTAGAGGCCGAGGCGTCCGAATTCCTTTCTGGGGGGTAACAGGCTGTAACAATTTGTAACGAGTAATCTTTCGCTAATTCAATAAGTTACAATCTATTTTTTCGACAACACTTGACTCAGAGCGCCAGGCGGGCGTATTAGACCGAAATTGCCGATCAACGACTGTGAACCATGTCTAAAATCCTGTTAATCGATGACGACGAGAAGCTCGGCGGGCTGCTCGGAAACTACTTCGAGCGTTTCGACCTCGAGCTCGACGCGGCAACCTTGCCGTCGGTCGGACTCGAAAAGCTCGCGGCCGCGGAGCCCGACCTCGTCATCCTCGACGTCATGCTGCCCGAGATGGATGGTTTCGAGGTCTGCCGCAAGATCCGCAAGACCAGCAGTGTGCCGATCATCATGTTGACGGCCCGCGGCGAGGTCACGGACCGGATCGTCGGTCTCGAGATCGGTGCAGACGACTATCTGCCCAAGCCCTTCGAGCCGCGCGAACTCGTCGCCCGAATCCAGAACGTGCTCCGGCGATCGGTGCCGCCGCCGGAGGACGCCGATGAGCTGCACTACACTGGCCTCGACATCAACAAGGAGCGGCGCACCGTCGAGC
>JBLYYV010000351.1:0-4120 GCA_048550095.1 Gammaproteobacteria bacterium | reverse complement strand
TGCAGGCCGGAGTCGCTGCAGCGCTTGCGGATTCTCTCGACGAGATCCGGCAGGTCATCGACGCGTTCGCGCAGCGACGGCAGTTCAATCGGGAAAACATTCAGCCGATAGTAAAGGTCCTCGCGGAAATTGCCCTCGCCGATCGCGCCTTCGAGATCGCGATGAGTCGCCGCGATGATGCGCACGTCGCAAGACCGGCTGCGGTTGCTGCCGACGCGCTCAAAGACTCGTTCCTGTAATACCCGCAGTAACTTGACCTGCATCGGCAGGCTCATATCGCCGATCTCGTCGAGGAAGAGCGTGCCGCCCTCGGCCGCTTCGAACCGGCCAACGCGCGCCGAGATCGCTCCGGTAAACGCGCCTTTCTCGTGGCCGAACAGCTCGCTTTCCAGCAGATCCGGCGGAATCGCGCCGCAATTCACCGGCACGAATGGCTGGCTGCTCCGCTGCGACAGGGCGTGGATATACCGGGCGGCCCACTCCTTGCCCGTGCCGGACTCGCCGGTAATCAGGACATTGGTGTTGAAACCCGCGACCTGCTCGATCATGCGCCGCACGTGTCCCATGCGGTGACTGCTGCCGGTCGGGTAATAAAGCAGCTCGCTGCGGTCGTCCGGCAGAGCTACCGCCGAACTGTCGCCGATCCCTTCGCCGACTGATTCGTCGACTGATTCGTCGACGCCGACCGCCGGGTCGTCGATTGACGCCGGATTGTTCGAATGATCCATCTGTCCCCCACGCACACGCCCCTGACAGAAGCTGCGCGCGGCTGGTCGACAGGGTAATCGACGAGCCTGAAACTCGGACTGCGCACACAGCCAAACAACAACATTCCCACCTCAATATTATGTAATCTTGCTTCTGAGTCAATAGTTTGACACTTATTGCTTAACTTGAATCTAGAAAAGGAACCCCTGATTCGGCAAGCCGATCCGCCGTCGACAACGATCATGCAGACACCCTCCAGCAAGCTCCCGGGCCTCGGGACGACGATTTTTACGGTCATGTCGCAGCTCGCCGCCGACTGTGGCGCCATCAATTTGTCGCAGGGTTTTCCCGACTTCGAGCCGCCGGAGGCGCTGCTCGACCGGGTGCGCCACCATCTGCGGGCCGGCCGGAATCAGTACGCTCCGATGGCCGGCGTCCCCGAACTCCGGCGCCAGATCGCAGCCAAGACCGAACGCATGTATGCACGGCGGACCGACGCGGACACCGAGGTCACGGTGACATCGGGCGCGACCGAAGCGCTGTACACCGCCATTACAGCTTTTACCCATCCGGGCGACGAGGTCATCGTATTCGACCCGGCCTATGACTCGTATGACCCGGCGATCACCCTGGCCGGCGGACGGGCGATCCATATTCCCTTGCTGGCGCCGGATTTTCGCATCGACTGGAACCGCGTGGCTGATGCGATCAATGCACGGACGCGCATGATTGTGCTGAATACGCCTCACAATCCCACCGGCTCGGTACTGGATGACGCCGACATGCGCGCCCTCGCCTCGCTGGTCGAACCCACCGATATTCTCCTGCTCGGCGACGAAGTTTATGAGCACATCATTTTCGACGGGCGCACACATGCGAGCCTGTTGCGCTACCCGGAGCTCGCAAACCGCAGCCTGGTTGTTTCCTCGTTCGGCAAGACCTTCCATATGACCGGCTGGAAGATCGGCTATTGCGTCGCGCCGCCGGACCTGACGGCCGAGTTTCGGCGCGTGCATCAGTTCGTGCAGTTCTGCGTGGTGACCCCGATGCAGATCGCGCTGGCGGATTTCCTCGCGACCGAGACGGGAATGAATCATTACCTCGACCTGCCCGCGTTCTACGAGGCCAAGCGCGATGCATTCTGCGAGATGCTGCGGTCATCGCGATTCCAGTTCACACCGTCGGCCGGCACCTATTTTCAGCTCGTCGACTATTCCTCGATCACGGACGAGGCCGACACGGACCTCGCGCGGCGACTGACGCGCGAAGCGGGCGTCGCGAGCATCCCGGTGTCCGTGTTCTACGAATCACCGCCGGATCAGCATCTGCTACGATTCTGCTTCGCCAAGGATGCGCAAACCCTGGAACGCGGAACGGAGATACTGTGCGGGATCTGACCCTCTCATTACTGCAGACGGAACTGCACTGGCAGGACCCCGCCGCCAACCGCGCGCACTTCGACGGCCTGGTCGATGCGATCGATCGCGTCACGGGAATGCCACATCTGGTCATGCTGCCCGAGATGTTCTCGACCGGATTCTCGATGGATGCCGCGCGGCTCGCCGAACGCATGGACGGCGAATCGATTGCCTGGATGAAGCTGGTCGCGAAGGACTATGACGTGACTCTGTGCGGCAGCCTGATCATCGAGGACGAGGGCCGCTGCTACAACCGGCTGATCTGGGCACCGCCCGGCGAAGACGTGCAGTGGTACGACAAGCGGCACCTGTTTCGCATGGCAGGAGAACACGAGCACTTCTCGGCGGGCACAGAACGGCGCGTCTTCAGGCTCGGCGACTGGCGGGTCTGTCCGCTGGTTTGCTACGACCTGCGCTTCCCGGTCTGGAGCCGCGGTATCGACGAGTTCGACCTGCTGATCTTCGTCGCCAACTGGCCTGCGGCGAGACGCTCGGCCTGGCGCACGTTGCTACCCGCGCGAGCCGTCGAGAATCTATGCTATGGCGCGGGCCTGAACCGGATCGGCACGGACGGGAACGACATCCGTTACCAGGGCGACAGCGGCGTATTCGATTTTTTCGGCGACGCGCTGGCGGACTGCGGCGAGGCCGAGTGCACCGCGACCGTCATCCTCGACGGCGCCCGACTCGCGCGCTATCGCGAGAAATTTCCCGCGCATCTCGATGCCGACGAATTCAGCATGATGATCGAGCCGGAATGAGACGCTTACTCGTTTTTCAGCATGTTCCGTACGAGATCCTCGGCAACCTCGACCCGCTGTTGCGCGATGCGCGCTTTCGCATTCGCTACGTCAACTTCGGGCGGGAGCCCGAAGCGCAGCCCGATGTATCGAAGTACAACGGACTGATCGTGCTTGGCGGACCGATGAATTGCGATCAGGCAGACCGCTATCCGCATCTTTCGACAGAAATAAGCGCGATCCAGCAGGCGATCCGCGACGGCATTCCGGTGCTCGGAATCTGCCTCGGCGCGCAACTGATCGCGCGGGCACTCGGCGCGCGCGTGCACAAAAACCCGGGCAAAGAGATCGGCTGGTACGAACTCAATCCGACTGACGCGGGTCGCAAGGATCCATTGTGCGGCAAGTTTGCCGACTCACAGCAGATTTTCCAGTGGCACGGGGACACCTTCGACATACCCCACGGCGCGGTGCATCTCGCCACGTCGCCGGATTGCGCCAACCAGGCCTTTCGCTTCAAGCACAACGTCTATGGATTCCAGTTTCACCTCGAAGTCGATGAGCCGATGATCCTGCGGTGGCTGAACACGCCGTCGATGGCCCACGAGGCCGAAGAGGCAGGCGGAACCGAACGCGTCGACGCCATCAAGCGCCAGACACATAAATACATCGAGCATTCGATCGGCCTGGGCAATCGGGTCTTTGGCGAGTTCATTCACCTGTTCGACCGGCCACCGAAGCGCACCACCCTGCCGTCGCGCTGACGAGCATTGCCAGCCCCGGCGGGGCTAGAATGAGCACTCAACGCTTTAATCTTTCGGGAGCGGTCCGTGAACGTGACGCCTGCAGATGCAGCAATCGCAACGACTCGAAAGGCCGACTTTTCGGTCGAAGGCATGACCTGCGGCGCCTGCGCCACGCGCCTGGAGAAGGCGCTGACACGGGCTACGGGCGTAATCGATGCGGCCGTCAATTTCGCCCTGGAGCGTGCCGCCGTCACATTCGATCCGCGGTCGACCTCGATGATCAAGATTGCCGATGTAGTCGGCAAGGCGGGCTTCGACGTTCCGGAAGAAATCTACTCCTTCGGCGTCGGCGGAATGACCTGCAGCGCGTGCTCGAGCCGGGTCGAAAAGGCACTGCGCGCGATTCCGGGAGTGACGGCCGCGGACGTGAACATCGGACTGGAACGTGCCGA
Organism: Gammaproteobacteria bacterium; assembly: GCA_048550095.1. Lineage (GTDB taxonomy): Bacteria > Pseudomonadota > Gammaproteobacteria > Steroidobacterales > SMWD01. The sequence continues at coordinate 56 of JBLYYV010000351.1, read as the reverse complement.
CGTTCGAGCGCTGGCCGGGATCGTCCGTGCCGAAGAGCTGGCCGATGCGGTTCAAT
>JBLYYV010000350.1:0-2991 GCA_048550095.1 Gammaproteobacteria bacterium | reverse complement strand
GTGCGGACAGCGGCCGGTTGCCGGCGGCAACTTTACGACCGGCGGTCGATAGCTACGGGATGTTACCCGAATGAATGACCACACGCAGAGCGTTCCCGAGCGTCGGTCGACCGCACGCGACCACAGGAGTCGGCCGGGTAATCAGGAACAATAAATGACCCGAGAAGAATGCTATGATTCTTTGTTTTTTATAGTTTTTTCTTCCGGCGGTGCGGAATCATCGTCGAGCAGTATGCGCCACGCCGGCGTATCCATGTCGTCGAACTGCCCCGAACGAACGGCCCAGAAAAATGCGCCGACGGCCAGCACGAGGACGACGATGCCGAGTGGAATCAGCAGGTAGATGATCGTCACGACGCACTCTCCTGCATGCTCTTGCAGCACGCCGGCTTCTCCGCTGCCGGCGCGGGCGCCGGAACGGCCTGGCGGCGGCCGAGGCGCAGCGCATTCATCGTCACCAGCAGCGAACTGCCGGACATGCCCAGCGCCGCCATCCACGGCGCCAGCACCCCGGTGGCCGCCAGCGGCAGCGCCACGAGGTTGTAGCAGATCGCCCAGATCAGGTTCTGTCGCACCACGCCCATGGCCTTGCGCGACAGCGAGAACGCTTCGGTCAGTGGCTCCAGCGTCGGCGACATCAGCACGCAGTCGGCCGAATACTGCGCCAGGGAAGTGCCGCTGCCCATCGCGACCGAGACATCGGCGCCGGCCAGCACCGGCGAATCGTTGATCCCGTCGCCCACCATCGCGACATTGCGCCCCTGCTCCTGCAACTCGCGCACGAAGTGCAGCTTGTCCTCGGGCTTGAGCCTGGCGTGGCACGTGCCGACACCCAGTCGGTCGGCCAGGGTCCGCACCGGCACGGCGGCGTCGCCGCTCGCGATCGTCACATCGAGTCCGAGGCCCGCGAGGCGCTGCATGTCGTCGCGCGCGCCGTCACGCACTCGCTCGGCGATGTCGAACTCGGCCAGCAGGCCTTGCTGACCGGCCAGGTACACCACACGACGTGCTTCCGCTCCGTCGGCGGCGTTCGGATTGCCGCCGAACAATTCGGCGGCGAACTCGAGCGTGCCGATCCGGTAGCGCTGGTCGCCGATCCGGCCTTCCAGCCCGGCGCCCGGCACGGCGCGAACATCTTGCGCCTCGCCGGCGACCCGCGGAGCGGGAAATGCGCGCGCCAGCGGATGCTCGGAGCAGGCCTCGAGCGCCGCGGCGCTATCCCTCGCCGCGTCCGCATCGAGGGCGCCCAATGCCGTTACTTCCGGCGCGACGCTGTCGTGCACGGTCAGCGTGCCCGTCTTGTCGAAGACGACGTCCGTCACCTGACTCAGCGCCTGCACGGCGCCGGCGCGACGAATCATGAAGCCGCGGCGCGCGAGCGCGGTCGTCGCAACCGTAAAGACGGCTGGCGTCGCCAGGGCGAGTGCACACGGACAGGTCACGACGAGTACGGCGAGCACGATCTCGAAGGTGCGCTCGGGGGCGATCTGCCACCAGACCAGCCCGGTGATCGTTGCGGCAAGCAGAACGCAGGTGACGAACCACGACGCCACCCGGTCGGCGAGTTCGACGAGCTTCGGCCGCTGCTCGCGAGCATCGGTCACCAGTCGACCGATCTGGGCCATGACCGTTTCGGCGCCGACGCGCTGAACCGCCATCTCCGCCGCCTGCGTCAGGTTCAGACTACCGGCGACGACGGGGTCGCCCGCGAACTTCCGGATCGGCGTCGACTCGCCGGTCAGCACCGACTCGTCCAGGCGCGCCTCGGCGCTGATCAGCAGGCCGTCTGCCGGCACTGCCTTGCCCGGCTGCACCATCAGCCGATCGCCCGGCCGCAGCTCCATGACGCCGACCTCTTCCTGCCGGCCATCGACGATGCGCGTGGCGGTGCCCGGCAGGTGTCTCGCCATGCTGCCGGTCATGCTCAGCGCCCGGTGGCGACCCATCATCTCGAGATAACGAGCGCCTGACAGGAAAAACACGAACATCGTCGCGGAATCGAAATAGACCTCGCCGGATCCGATGAAGGTGTTCCAGACGCTCGCGACATACGCGAAGCCGATCGCCAGCGAGACCGGCACGTCCATGCCCAGGGCCCGCTCCCGGATGCTTTTCCACGCGCGCACGAAAAACGGCCATCCGGCATAGAACACGACCGGGGTTGCGACCATCAGGCTGATCAGCCGCAGAAACTCGCGAATGTCGGCGTCCATGTTCTGGAACGCGCCGGCGTACATCGCGACGGCGAAACTGCCGACCTGCATCATGCCGAGACCGGCGACGATCAGTCGTTTCAGGCTGGCGCGCCGCTCCTCTATAGCCACGCGGTCGGCGTCATCCTCGGTATAGGGACACGGCGTATAGCCCAGGCGCGCCAATTGCGCGAGCAACTCGCTCAACCGCGCGGCCGAGGGATCCCACGTCAGCTCGGCGCGTGTCGTGACCGGATCGACGTTGATCGAACTCACACCCGGCACTGCCGTCATCGCGCTGTCGATCAGCCATGCGCACGCCGCGCAACGAACGCCTTGCAGCAACAGGTGCGCGCTGCGCGCCCCATCTTTGTGCTGCGTGACGAATTCTCTTTGCAGCGCCTCGCGGTCGTATCCCGCCCAGCGATCCTCGACCTGATCACGCGCCGACGCGGTGCCTGTCGGGCCTTCGCGAAAACGATAAAACTGACCGAGTTCGCGCCGTTCGATCAGGTCAACGACGCGTCGACACGATTCGCTGCACACGCGATGCTCGTCGCCTTCGACCTTTACAGGAAAACCATCCGTGACATCGATCGGCTTGCCGCAATGGAAACACTGGCTGCGCGTATCGAGCATTGATCCGTACCGGGTCAGGCACCCGCAGCTGCGGCCGCAGCAATCCGCAGGTCCGTCGAACGCGCACCGAGTTCGCCGACCAGGCGCCACGTGCGTTCTACGTCACCGATGTGGATATACAGGCGGCCGACCGGCCGCGGGATATTGCCGACATAGCGAC
>JBLYYV010000349.1:0-11157 GCA_048550095.1 Gammaproteobacteria bacterium | reverse complement strand
TACCGCCACCCGGTCGAGACGCTGACGTTCTTCGGCATCGAGCCGGACATGACGGTTGTCGAAATGACTCCGGGCGGCGGCGGCTGGTACACCGAAATCATCGCGCCGTTCCTGCGCGAGTCCGGCCGCTACTACGCCGCAAACTACGATCCGGTGTCGCCCGTCGAGTACTACCGCGGGAACGCGCGAAAGTTCGTCGACAAGCTGGCCGCCAATCTCGAGCTATACGATCACACGGTCGTCACGGTGTTTGCGCCGCCCGACAAGGTGGATATTGCCCCGGCCGGCTCGGCCGACCTGGTCGTGACGTTCCGCAACACGCACAACTGGATGGGTACCGATGAAGGCGCCGGTGAGGCCGCGTTCGCGGCGATGTATCGCACACTGAAGACCGGCGGCGTGCTCGGCGTCGTGCAGCACCGCGAGAATCCGGCTAAAGCGCAGGATCCGACCGGGGAATCCGGTTACGTCCGTGAAGATGTGGTGATCGCGATGGCCGAGGCGGCCGGATTCAAGCTCGACGCCCGCAGCGAGATCAATGCGAATCCCAAGGACACGAAGGACTATGCTGATGGCGTGTGGACGTTGCCGCCGAACTATCGGCTTGGTGACGAGGATCGCGCCAAATATCTTGCGATTGGCGAGAGCGATCGAATGACGCTGCGTTTCGTCAAACCAGCTAAGTGAAACTGTAAAGGAAGCAGGTTTGTTGAACGACTCGGCGCGCGCGGATCGCCTCGCGAAAATCCTGGTATGCGTATTCCTCGCAACGTCTTCCGGCCCCGGTTCCGCGGAATCGACCGACGGTTCCCCGGGCGTCGTTGATGAGATCATGGTTACGTCGCGATACCGCGCCGAAAACCTGACCGACGTTCCCGATTCAATCACCGCGTTCACCCTCGACGATATCGAGCGCTACCGCATCGAGCGCATCAATCGCGTCGCGACACTGACGCCGAATCTGCGCTTTTCCGACGACCAGGAGGTCGGGGTCAGCACGCTGGTTATTCGGGGTGTCAGGCAGAACCGCGGCACCGGCCAGCCGCCGGTCTCATTCCGTGTGGACGGCGTCAATGCCACCAATAACCTGTTGACGACGCAGGAGCTCTTCGACGTCGAGCGCGTCGAGGTCGTGCGCGGTCCACAGGGCGCGCTGTACGGGCGCAACGCGATCGGCGGCGCGATCCTGATCACGAATAACGCTCCGACGCCCGAGCCGGAATACCGAGCGCGTTTCTCGGCGGCACAGGGTGAGGACTTCATCCTGGCTGCGAGCGCGTCCGGCCCGATCACCGACACGTTGATGTACCGGGCGGCCCTGCGGCTGCAGGACCGGGAAGGCCAGCTGAAGAACGCCTATCTCGATAATCAGTACGTTGACTTCAAAGAGTCGGCGGCCGGCAGGGGCCGATTGTTGTTCGCGCCCACGGAACGACTCTCGATCGATATTCGGGGCGAATATACGAACCAGGAGGGCGGTTCCGGTTATTTCATGCCCGCCAGCGAGGGTGTGCTGCCGCTACCGCCGCCAAACCCGCCGATCTTTTTCGGCAACCCCGTTTACGAGATCCAGTCGAACGTCATCGGCGAGTCCTTCGTCGAGTTCTGGGAAGGCTCGGCCAAGATCGATTACGACATCGGCTTCGGCACGCTGACGTCCATCACGTCGTACACGGATGTCGACTCCGGCAACGACCAGGACCTCGACCAGACGCTCGTCGACGCGATCAACATCGTCGTCATCGACGAGTCGCAGACTTTCGCCCAGGAGTTGCGCCTCGCGTCGAACGGCGACGAACGGTTCGACTGGATGGCCGGCCTGTACTTGTTCGATCAGGATCGCTTTCGGTCACTCGCGACGACCTTCCTCGGCACTCCGGTTCCGCCGGCGGCTCAGGATCTGCAATTGGTGAACTACGCAGCGTTCGGCAACCTCGACATTGAACTGGTGAAAGATCTCGACCTCACGCTCGCCTTCCGCTACGACGTCGAGAAGCCGGAGGACACGACGCAGGGGCGCAGCGAGACGTTCAGCGAACTGCAGCCGAAGGTCAGCCTGGCCTATGCCTTCACCGATGACTCGCTCGGTTACGTCACGATCGGCAAGGGGTTTCGTGCCGGCGGCTTCAACAATCTGGCGCCGGGCAGTAACTTCGAGGCCGGGTTCGACTCGGAGACGCTGGTCAGTTATGAGGCCGGCTTCAAGAACACGGCGGCGGCCGGCAAGGTCCGGACGAGCCTGTCGCTGTTCTACATTGACTACACGGATCAGCAGTATTTCCTGTTCGACCAGACGGGCACGCAGGCGAACATCAACGTGCCGAAAAGCGAGATTCTCGGCGGCGAGCTCGAGATCACGGCGACGCCGATCGATGTGCTCGATGTCAACTTCGGTCTCGCGCTGACTGACAGCGAGATCAAGGAATACAACGAAGTCCCGGGCGTCCTCGTCCCCGCCGAAGACATCGTCGGCAGCAAGGTGCCGGGTGCGCCCGTGTGGTCGCTGAATCTCGGTTTGCAGCACACCTGGGCGTTGCCGCGCTCCCTGGACCTGATCAGCCGGGTCGACTGGGAGCATCGCGGCAAGACCTACTGGACGCTGGACAACGTCGATACGCAGGAAGCCTACGACCTGGTCAACCTGAGCTTCGCGCTCGACCAGGAGCACTGGGAGGTTCGGTTGTTCGTCGACAACCTGCTCGACGAGGAATACATCGAGTGGTTCTTCGCGGCCCGGTTCATCGGCCTGCCCGCCGACATTGCATGGCCCAGCAGGCCGCGGCAGGTTGGCATGGAGTTGTCGCTGCGCTTCTAGACGAGCAGATTCGGGCGGGCCGAGCTAGGCGAACCGGTGCTTCAGGTAGGACGACCCGTACGAGTTGGGTAGCGCCGTCTTCAGCAGCTCGCGCAGGCGCGGCAGAGTGCTCGGGTCTATCAGGTTCAATGCCGGCAATTGCGTCAGGTTCTCGGCGAGCTGGACGCCGGCGGTCGTGTTCGTCGCCGGCCCCGTGATGACATCGGGCCGCAGGCCGAAAGCAGTCTGCACGCCGACGACCGAGTATGGATCGGACGCGCACAGCACGACGAAGCGCACATGCTTGCCCAGCGCATCGATGGCGATGTCGCCGTTATAGGGCTCCATCGGCGATGCGCCGGCCTCGGCCACGACGACGTCGGGTTCGACCGCGGCGATGCGCGACAACATGTAACGCATCGCTTCCTTGAAACGTTTCCGTGGCACGACCGTCGAGGGCAGTCCGGCATCGACGAAGTCCAGAACGACTTCGGCGCCGGCGTCACCGAACGACAATGTATCGCGGTACCTGCCGGCGCCGGTGAACTTGGTGCCGACGACGCGCAGGCCGGCATTCCTGAGTTCGTGAATGATCACGCGCCCGGCGGTCGTCTTGCCGGCAGACATCGACGTGCCGACCATCAGGACGACGGGCGTATCGAACTTCCGGTCTTCGACCGGCTGGATGAAGTCGCGCATCGCGAGTGCCTTGCTGTCACGCATGACGTGACCCTCGTATTCGAGCGCCATCAGCCTGGGGATCAACAGGGACGTCGAGGTGGCCTTGCCGAGCAGGCCCGCGCCCGTCAGCGCGTGCATGTGTCCATCGTCCCCGACCGCCTCCCAGCTGCCGACGCCTTCGAGCGTGGCCTCGCGCCGGCCGAGTGCGCCGATGATGATGTCGCCTTCCATCACGTCGACCATGCGCCCGCTCCGGATCTCTATCTTGTAGAGCTCGCTCGGTTGGCCGGTCACGCGCGCGGCGATGTAGTCGCCGTGGCCCCAGTCGATGCGGCCGATTCGCTCGACGTCGAACTTGCCGTTCGCGAGATCGGTGATCCGCGTCAGCGAGGTCATGAAGTAGCGATTGCTCTTGTCCTTGCCGCTGGTCATGGCGTCGCTCCGTCGATCGTCGGCGCGAGTATCAGCAGCGTCAGTAGCGCCGCACGCTCGATGGTCTGGTCGAGCAACAGGTGCTCGTGGCGCGCGTGCGCGCCGTCGCCGACGGGACCCATCCCGTCGAGGGTTGCCGTGTACTGGCTCGTCGTGCTGCCGTCCGAACCGCCGCCGGCCAGGCCTTGCGTCAGCTCGAGGTCGAGTTTCGCGGCGATGTCTTTGGCGACGGCCCACAGGGCGCGGTTCGCAGGTGTCGGCTCCAGCGGCGGCCGTCCGATGAAGCCGTCGATCTCGAGGGTCACGCCGGGTATCTGCGGTTCGATGCCGCGAATCTCGTGCTCGATTCGTTCGGCATCGGCGTTGGTTGCGACGCGCACGTCGATCACCGCCTTGCTTTCCGGCGCAATGACGTTCGGCCTGATCCCGCCGTCGATCGTGCCGACGTTGACGGAAACGCCCTTCTCCGGATCGTTCATCTGAAACAGGCACTGGATGACGTGCGACAGCTCGAGAATCGCGCTTGCACCGCCCTCAGGATCGAGGCCCGCATGCGCGGCTTTGCCTTTGACGCAGACCGTGAACCGGCCGACGCCCTTGCGCGCGGTCTTGATTGCGCCATCAGGGCCGAGCGCCGGTTCCATGACGAACGCGCGCTCGACGCGACGCGCGAGCATGCGGATGTAGTTGCCCGATTCGCGGCTGCCGATCTCTTCATCCGAATTCAGGAACACGACCGGGGTGATAACCGGCGTCACGCCCAGCTTCCGCAGAGCGCGCAGCGCGAAGATGATCTGCACGACGCCGCCCTTCATGTCGAATACGCCCGGCCCCCGGATGACGTTGCCCTCGATCTCGAATGGCATGCTGTCGAGCGTGCCGACCGGCCAGACGGTGTCGAAATGTCCAAGCAAGAGTTGCAGGCCTCGGCCGCGTTCGCGGTCGAGCGGGGCGGCGAACAGGCTGCCGCCGCTGGAGCGCCCGGACAACAAGCGCACGCGGTAACCCAGGTTCTCGAATTCGTCGCGCAGGATTTCCTTGACCGGAAACTGCGCTGCCGCGTCGGACGACGGCGATTCGATCCGCGTCAGTGACTCGAGGAGCGTGACCATGTCGTCGCTGTGGCTGTTCAGGTACTCGACGACCCGTTCGTGCTCGACAGCGTTCATGTTGCGGCTACCTCGTCATGCCCTCCGGGAGAGGGAAGCGATTCGTGTCGGATACCGTGGCGAAGCGCCACGGGTGGACGTACGCGAACATCGGCGCCTTGCGGAGCAGTTCCTGATCGTCGACCTCGGATGCGCGCAGCGCGTCCTTGTGCACGTGCGCGGCCGTGATCTTGCCGGTGATCAGGCTGTTGACGCCGAAGCCGTCGACGATCTTGAAAGCTTCGCATTCGAAAAACACGTAACCGTCGGCCACGAACACGCCGTCTATCGTCCTGGCCGGAACCGTATCGAATGCGTTCAACACGGGCTTGCTGTCCTCGTCGCACCGTGGCGACGCGGCGAGGCTCGTGAACAGGATCTGTGATGGTCGCGGGTACGTGACGGTAAAAACGCCCGTTCGCTCGATGTTTTTGTACGTTGCGTGGCGTGGTGTGCAGACGAAGCCGAAGTAATTTTCCCAGCTCATCGGCGTCACCATGTGCTTGGGCGCCAGGTCCGCACGACCATCCGGTTCGGTCGTGCCGATCAGCACCATCGGTGCGAGCAGGAAAAACCGCTCCCATATCGGTGCGCCGACGTCGAGGCTGACGATGTCGTTCGAGAATTTGTCGCTCATGCGGCCTCCGTTACACGGTTCATGCGCAAGCGTCACCCCACCAACGTAGGGCCGCCGGGATCAATTCGCAATTAGAACAACTACTTACTTCATCGGCACTCCATGGCGTTGCGGGTCCGGGCCATGCTCGAACCGGCTTCTTTTAGGCTAGAATCGATGCCCGACCATCACTCGAGCGCGGCATGGAAAAACGTCCCTACTTCGTCATTGGCGACCTGATCGCCAACATCCTCGTCGCGACCGCGGCTGTCGCCCTCACGACGTGGCTGATCGGCGGCTCGTGGGGCATGATCCCGGGCATGATCGTCGGGATGGTACTCGGCATGATCATTGCCATACCGCTCACGGTCGCGGTCCTGGCGCCCTTGCTGGGGATCATGGAGGTCATGGCGCCCTGCATGCTCGGCGGCATGTTCGGCGGAATGTGGGGCGGCATGTGGCCCCTGCAGGGCGAAGAGATCCTGCGTTGGGGCGTCGGCACAGGCATCGTTTCGTTCGCGGTGGTTTACGTTCTGAACACGGTCCTGTCGGGGCCCCAGAGAATCGACGGGCAGACGGGGCGCTGACATGGATTCAGTTACGCGGGAAAAATGGGATCGCGCCGCGCGCAGCTTCGACCTGATGTCGGGCTTCGGGCCGGAATGGCGCTGGCGCCCGGCCAAGGAAGCGGTGTTCGGCCGCATGCGAACGGACGGCAAGATCCTGTTCCTGGCGCTGGGAACGGGCCTGGATATCAGCACGTTTCCGCCCGGCTGCGATATCACCGCCATCGATATCAGCCCGAAGATGGTGGAGAAGGCGCAGGACCGCGTCGCCGGTTATCCGGGCAACATGACGGCGAAAGTCATGGACGTGCACGACATGGAATTCGCGGACGAGACATTTGACCAGGTCTTCACGTCGTGCACGTTCTGTTCCGTGCCGCGCCCGATCGAGGGGCTGCGGGCGGTGCTGCGCGTCATGAAGCAGGGTGGCGAGCTGCACATGTTCGAACACACGGGCAGCCGGGTTTTCCCGTTCAGCGTCATGATGAAGCTGATGAACCCGCTGTCGAGCCGCTTCGGTCCCGAGGTCAGTCGCGACACCGTCACGAACGTCAGGGAAGCGGGATTCGAAATCACGGCCATCGATCATGTGTTCCTCGACACGGTCAAGGCGATTCATGCGATTCGGCCGGTGCAGTCGTAGATTTTTTTCTGCCCAATTGAGAGCCGTGATGCGTCTTTTAGCCCGCGCGATCGCTTTGCTGATCTTCTGCTCAGCTCTGCAGGCCTGCGTGTCGGTGCCGCAACGCAATCCGGTGCCCGAGGCGCTCGTCGACCAGGCCGAAGTCGTCAATACTGCCGGTGTACGCTTCTGGGCGGACGCGGTGCCGGAAGACATCGAAGAGCGAGTGCTCCGGCTACGCCGGCAGTTCGCGGGATCGGGCATCGTGCAGCCGGGCGAGGAGCTTAATCTGCTCTCGATCTCGGGTGGCGGCGCGAACGGTGCCTTTGGCGCCGGCCTGCTGAAGGGATGGACCGAGTCCGGAACCCGACCGGATTTCATGATCGTCACCGGGATCAGCACCGGCGCCCTGATCGCGCCGTTCGCGTTTCTTGGCAGTGACTACGACGATGATCTCGAGGCGCTCTACACGGGCATCAAGACATCGGACCTGATGAAGCGGAGAAGGCTGATCGCCGGGTTGATGAGCGACGCGATCGCGGATACGCAACCTTTGCGTGAGCTGCTCATTGAGCATGTCGATACCGAGATGATCGATGCGATCGCTGCGGAACACCTGAAAGGGCGGCGTCTCCTGATCGGCACGACGAATATCGACGCCAAAAGGGGCGTCATCTGGGATGTCAGCTACATCGCGACGAAAGGCACGCCGGAATCGCGGCAGTTGATCCGCGACGTCATGCTCGCGTCCGCATCGATTCCCGGTGTATTTCCGCCGGTAAGAATTCAGGTCGAGGCGGATGGCGAGGAATACGACGAAATGCATGTGGACGGTGGTGTCAGCCGGCAGGTTTTCCTGCACGCCGTTCCCGTCAACGTCCAGCAATCGGCATGGGACATGGGTCTGGATAACCCTCGAAACCTCTATGTCATACGTAATGCGATGTTGACGCCACGATGGTCGGCCGTGAAGCCCAAGCTGCTGCCGGTGCTCGGTGCGTCGATCTCGACGCTGATTCGCACCCAGGGCATGGGCGACCTGTACCGCCTCTATCTGGGGACACTTCGCGACGGTACGGTGTTCAGGCTGGCATCCGTACCGCCTGACTTCGATATTGAAGCGACCGAGGACTTCGATCCGGAATACATGAAGGCGCTGTTCGCGACCGCCTATGAGCTGTCACGGAATGGTTATGACTGGAAGACGGCGCCGCCGGGCATTGAACTCAGCGTAGATCTGCCGCAGGAACCATCGAATTAACAGGCCTTTGGGCCACTCGATAGATTCGCCCTGCTGAGCTGTTTACGCCGGCGGCCGCGGTGGCGCGGCCGCAAATTCCTGTTCTGATCCGCGTTCCCGTCAGGCCGGCGACAACGCGTTCTCGTCGGCCGCTTTTTCGAGTGAGTCAGCGAAGCGGCAAATTACGTTGCCACCGATACCGATCGCCATCTCGCTCGTGACGACGGCATTGTGCAGGCTGATCCCATCCGGGATATGGGTGCCCGGCAATACCACGCACGCATGCAGGAACGTTCCCTCGCCGACGATGACGTCGTCGCCGAGTACGATCGGTCCAACCAGTTGCGCTGTGTCGGCGATCTCGCATCCCGTGCCGATCAGCACCGGACCGTCGCGCACGACACGCGGAAGCAGCCGGGTGCCGGGCCCGGCGAAATAGATTCGTTCGGCTTGGTTGGCGGCGTCATTCAGTTCGGCAACGCACCGGTCGAGGCCATCGATGTTCGCCAGGTAAAACTCCGTCGTGTCGAACAGCTGAGAGAACTCGGCATTGCCGACGTCGACGGTGCGCCAGTTCGTGTCCGCTGCCTGTCGTGACGGATCCCATGACAGCGCCTCGAGCTGCAGGTCACGCTGGCGGCACAGGCATAGCTGCGCGCAGCGCCCGTTGATTTGCGCCATGACCTGGGTTGCCAGGACATTGTTCGCAGCCGAACGAAAATTGCGAATCGAGCCGCTGCGATAAACATCGCCGCGCATCGCCAGGAACTTGTCGGGCAGCTTGCCGGCGACGCGCCGCGCGAGTTGCGTCGGCGTTTCGCCATTGCGGGCGCGCACATACTGCAGGTCGAGGCCCCAGCGATCGCCGTCGCCGAGTTGCTGCTCGATGACGCCGGCCTGGCGATCGTCGACGACGAGCATGATCGAGCGAATCTCTGCTGCCGCGAGGTCGTCGAACGTGTGTTCGATCAGCGGCTTGCCGTTGACCGGCAACAGCGATACCGGTGTGTCTTTCGTTAACGGGAGTAATTCATTGCCGACCCGATCGGCAAATACCAATGCTTCCACCTGACTTTCCCTGTGTGATTTTTTGTTCGCCCGACGGGCGAGTGCGAGTAACTAAAGCAAGGAACATGCCAACGCGTTGAGACCCTATTCGGAGCCTTGTGACCACATACGGACGGTCGCCGGAGTCCGTTCTCGTTCTGATTCGCAAATCGCAAATTGCAGCGAAATTGCCTGCGCTAAAAGTGAAAAAACACCCATATAAAACAATTGTTTATTTAAATTTATTGACTGGTTGATCAACGCTTGTCAATCGATTGTCAAATCGGTATTTTTGTCCGCGCCTGTGGTACAAATGCCGGCGTCCGGGCATTCGATGGGGTGTCGAATCCGTTCCGGCTTTGTGTTGTTGTTGTCGCTAAGAAATCACTCCTCATGGCTCGTGGTAACGTGAAATCAGTCCCGAGTGTCGATGTCGGAACGTCGTCGCATTCGTACGACTGCGACCACGCCATATGCACCAAGTGGCTGGACCTTCGCGTACTCCGGAAGCTTTCAGACGATACGTCCGTGGAGCTCGTACCGGAAATGGTTGAGGTATTCATCGACGAACTGCGCGAGCAGGCGACGTTGATCGAGACCGCCGCCCGAGATTCCGATCTGAGTTTGATGGAACGCGAGAGCCACATTATCAAGAGCAGCGCGGGAATGTATGGTGCGCCCTGTGTGCGTTCGTCCGCCGCGCGATTGAACGAGGCTTGCAAACTCGACGACGCCTCGGCGGCGTTTTCACTGGTGGAATCACTGGCAGCCGATATCCCTTACACAATCGCAGCACTGCGGACGCATTACGCTCTGCCTGACCGGACAGACGGCTGATGGCATTTCGAAATTCTTCACAGGCATGACGATTACTTCTGCATCGAACAGCTACGAAGGCGGTCGCGACCGCACGTCCGGGCGTGGCAACGAGCAAAAGCTGGTGTTGCTGATCGAGGATAGCCTCGCCCAGGCCACCGCATACACGGCATTCCTGACGACGGCCGGTTATGAAGTCGAACATGTGCCCAACGGTGAGGCGGCCTTGTCCATGCTGGCGTTGAGTCCACCCGATATCGTCGTCCTCGATCTGTGCCTGCCGGGCATTCAGGGCGTCGAAGTGCTGCGCCATATGCGCAAAAGCGGTTTCGATCAGCCGGTGATCGTCATCACCGACTATGGGTCCGTTGAGACCGCCGTCAGCGCGATGCGTGACGGCGCATACGATTTCGTGACCAAGCCGTTCGGCGCCGAACGGCTTCGCGTCACTGTCGCGAATGCATTGCGTCATATCGATCTCCGGGACAAGGTCAGGACCTACAAGGAAAACTACGAGCGCGACAGCTTTCATGGCTTCGTCGGCGCGTCGCAGCCGATGCAGGCCGTCTATCGGATCATCGACAGCGCCGCGGCAAGCCGGGCGACGATATTCATTACCGGCGAGAGCGGCACCGGCAAGGAGCTCTGCGCGAACGCCGTGCATCAGGAGAGCCCGCGCGCAGACGGGCCATTCGTCGCGATCAATTGCGCGGCCATTCCGGGCTCGCTGATGGAAAGCGAAATATTCGGTCACGTGAAAGGCTCGTTCACCGGGGCCGATTCGGCACGCGACGGCGCGGCCGTCGAGGCTCACGGGGGCACGCTGTTCCTCGACGAAATCTGCGATATGGATCTCGACCTGCAGGCGAAGTTGCTGCGTTTCGTGCAGACGGGAACCTTCCGGCCGGTCGGCAGCAGCGAGGAACGGCAGGTCGACGTTCGATTCGTCTGCGCGACGAATCGCGATCCCCTCGAAGAAGTCAGGGCCGGGCGGTTCCGCGAAGATCTCTATTATCGATTGCACGTCGTGCCCGTCACGCTGCCCACGGTGCGTGAACGACGCGAGGACATACTCAGCATCGCGAATTACTTCCTGCGCCGAATTTCGGCTGAGGAGGGGAAGCGTTTTTCCGGGTATTCCGTCGAAGCCGAGGCGTTGCTCCGGAATTATGACTGGCCCGGCAATGTGCGCCAG
>JBLYYV010000348.1:0-2509 GCA_048550095.1 Gammaproteobacteria bacterium | reverse complement strand
TGTGCATTTTTACTCTGACCCCAGCCCGTCGATCAGCAGCACCAGCAGGTCGAGCTGGCGAGTCGCGAGTTCGGCATCGAAACTTTCGATGCCGGCGTTCGTCCCCCAGTAACCGCTCATGTTCGACAAGGTGGCGAAGCCCGGCAGGTCACGTTTGATAGCCACCTCGCCGAGCCCCGTCCAGCGTCCCTGACCTTTGCGTTCGGGCACTCGCAATTCCGTGCGCGGCACGCCGCTGGTCTCGATCGCATCGATGCCGATCTGAATCAGGCGCGGATCATCGCGCACGAAAATCTGCCACGGTTCCGCGGCGCCGGTCAGACCGTAGCCGCCGGATTCATCGAGGCCGAACTCGCGCTGGCCGAGTTGCTCGACGCCGATACTCGCCACCACCTTGTTCATGACGTCGGGATGCGCGTCATACCAGTTGATCGTGTGCCGTCCCGGCGTGTAGTGCTGCGGATCGAGCAGCACGCGCAGGCTGCGCGGCCGGTCGCTTTGCGGGATGCGGGCATAGTGGCGGATCAGCGCCGCGATCCCCAGCGTGCCGTTTTCCTGTGACAGGTTCGGGCCATCGGAGTGCGTGACCAGCAGCACTTGTTCGTCGGAATCCGTGCCGTAATTTCGGCCGGGCAACACGGCGGAATAGAAATACGGTTCGGCCGGGGCCTGCCGCGCCATCAGTGTCAGCGTGGCGGACTGCTCCGCGGCGGCGGCCGCCATCACCCGGGTGCCGGTGTCCTGATCGACATAAACGCCGGGCACACCGACGATGCCGAGGTTCAGTAACGGGAACGTGTACAAACCCGCCAGGCGTGCATAGCTCATGGAGAAAACCACCACCGCGCCCGCCGCACCGCTGTCTTTCAACACGGCGTCCCAACGGCCGAAGCGCGTCACGTAGTTGCCCTGGTACCACTGGTCGTCGGAAATACCCGGCGCCGCCACCGCAAAATCATCGGTGGCGTATTCATGGCCGATCGCAAACATCTTGCTCATGGAGGCCGGCACCGGTTCGACCCGGAACACGACGATGCGATCGCGTAACTGCTCGCGGGGCGTTCCCTTCTTGTACAAGAGTAACGGTGCGGTGACGCCGCCGGCCGGCGTGCTGCCCGAATAGGCCCAGTAACCCGCCACCGGCAGCGACTCGCCGTCGATGTGCAGCGCACGCTCGTCCGCGGTCGGTTTATCCGGCGCCCACCAGCGCGTGTAAGGTGCCGGATAGCGTTCGACGTCCACCACACCGGCCGCGTCCAGCAGCGCTTCCACCTCCTCCATGTGTGCCTGCCAAGCCGGGCTCCCCGCGAAGGTCGAACCCGAATCGGCTTTGGTCTGATGCCACTGCTGGAGAAGTGCGGGGGAGTATGGCGGAGCCGGGGTGCAGGCGGACAGGAACAAAAGGATCAGAGTAAAAATGCGGTGCATTTTCACTCTGACCCCAACAACGGCACGGCGTCCATCACCCAGTTCTTGTGCTCGCGGCGACCCGGGCTCGGTATCGCGAACACCTTGCGTGGCGAGCGTTCCCGCATTTGCGCGACATCGATGTGCCAGCCCCTGGCCTGCCACGCGTCCAGGTAGCGGCGATAGCTCACCATGACTTCATCTTCCGGTAACAGCATTTCGCTCGTGGTGTCGCGCGGCGAGTACTGCGGCCGCATGCCTTCGATGACCGGGCGGTCTTCCTTCTCGAATGCGAGCGTCGTTTCGCTCAGCTCTCGATCCATTTTTTCGCCATGCTGAAAATCGCGCGCGTTAAACAGGTAACGCACGACGCTGTGCTCATCGATCGGCCGCACGAAGGAATAGAACATGAAGCTGCCTTCGAAGCCTTTCATCTTGAACGTCAGGAAGGTCCACTGGTGCGAAGCGCCGAGATGACCGTGCTCGATCTGCACCTTCTCGGTGTCGGTTTGCATGGCGCTGCCCCACTCGGTCGTGACCAGACGCTCGTCGAGTATCTCCGCCGGGTCGAAGCCGCCCTGGAGTCCGGCCGATGGATGCACGAACTCCGTATGCGTCGCGTCCAGACCATTCTCGATGACGCGCTCGTAGTTGGCATGCCATTCATACACGAGGCTCGTCACGCTCCAGCCTTCTTTGTCCCATTGCTTGAGTTCCAGTATCGGCGGTCGCTGTTCCTCCGGAAGATCGCCCAGAAACGCGAACACGATGCCATAGCGCTCGGTCACCGGGTAGGAATCGACACGCGCGCGATTGGGTATAGAAGCCCCCGCACGCAGCGTGGGGATGTGCGTGCACTGGCCGTCACCGTTGTAGCGCCAGCCGTGATACGGGCACTCGATGCAGCCATCCTTCAGCTTGCCGGCACCCAGCGAGCCGCCCCGGTGGACACAGGTATTCGCCAGGCAATGCGCAACACCATCGCTGTCGCGGAAGAGCGCGAACTCATGACCCAGCGCGCGTGAATAAACGGGCGTATCGGACACTTCGTCCACCAACGCCATCGGATACCAGAAATTGATGTACATGCTAGCCTCAGCCC
>JBLYYV010000347.1:0-2508 GCA_048550095.1 Gammaproteobacteria bacterium | reverse complement strand
CGCCCGGCAGCCACAGCAGCGACAGGTCGAAGTGATGCGGCCAGAGCTGCAACGGGCTCGTTTCCTCGCGGATGCCGGCACGAAATTCGGCCATCGCCGCGGCGACCGAATTGATGACCTCGCCTAGCAGCGCCGCGCGCTCCGCCGAGTAGTCGTCGCTTCGATCCGCAGCGTCGTCCTCCGCCGGCAGGAGACGCCGATCCAGACCGGCATTCGTCAGGGCGACGGCGATGTGCTTCGCCACGTCCGACGCGGGCTGGCCACGCAACTCGATATTTGTCGTCCCGCCTGCCGCCGTATGCACGTCGATGCGGCTATCGCGAAGGTTCAATTCCAGCTCGAAATCGATACCGGCGTGCACGACACCCGTCGTTAGCCCCGTCAGCGATGGCCGCAGACTCGCATGCCACCAGTGCTTGCGCCGGGGCCGGCAGACCTTGAGCAAGTCGCCGAGTATGCGGGCGTATCCGTGCAGGACATCGCGCGTATCCGCGATGTCGATGCCATCCAGGGTCTTGAAGCTTGCGGCTGCCATAGCGCTCTCCGCTCTAGTCGGGGTTGGGGGCCATGACGCCGCCGTAGGCAACGCCGGTCAGTCGCGCCATATCGGTCTTGAACGTCGTCAGGTCGTCGCTGTTGAAATGGCTCAGATGCCGGTGCCCGGCCGCGCGCGACAACACGGTCATCAGTTCGACCGCGGCGGAAAAGTACCGCGCAAGGCGTTCGGCCGCGACATCGACCGGCAGGCGCGCCCGCAGATGCGGCTTCTGCGTCGCGATGCCGACGGGGCAATTGTTGGAATTGCAGGCCCGCATGCCGAGACAACCGATCGCCTGGATGGCCGCGTTGGAGACGGCGATGGCGTCGGCGCCCAGCGCCAGTGCCTTGGCGAAATCGGCGGGATGCCGCAGCCCGCCGGTGACAATAAGCGTGACGTCGGACGCGTCACTGGCATCGAGATGCCGCCGCGCGCGCGCGAGCGCCGGGATCGTCGGCACCGAGATGTTATCCCTGAAGATCAGCGGTGCCGCGCCGGTGCCGCCGCCGCGCCCGTCCAGGATGATGTAGTCGACGCCGATATCGAGCGCCGCGTCGATGTCCTTCTCGACATGCTGCGCCGACAGCTTGAAACCGACCGGTATCCCGTCCGTCCGTTCCCGCACCTCGGCCGCGAAGTCCCGGTAATCGTCCAGGCGGGTCCAGTCCGGGAACCGCGCCGGCGATATCGCGGACTCGCCCTCCGGCAACCCGCGCACCTCGGCAATCTTGCCCTGCACCTTGTTGCCGGGCAGGTGCCCGCCGGTGCCCGTCTTGGCACCCTGCCCGCCCTTGAAGTGAAACGCCTGCGTCTTCGCAACCTTGTCCCATGAGAAGCCGAAGCGCGCCGACGCGAGTTCGTAAAAATATCGCGAATTGGCGGCCTGCTCGTCCGGCAGCATGCCACCCTCGCCGGAACAGATCCCGGTGCCCGCAAGTTCCGCACCTTTAGCGAGTGCGACCTTCGCTTCCTCCGACAACGCGCCGAAGCTCATGTCGGACACGAAGAGCGGAATCTCCAGCCGCAATGGTTGTTTCGCCCGCGGACCGATCACGATGTCCGTGCCAACGGCTTCATCGTCGAGCAGCGGTAACTTGTGCAGCTGACCAACGACGAACTGGAGGTCGTCCCACTTCGGCAGGCCGTCGCGCGACACGCCCATCGCGCCGGAAGGCCCGTGGTGACCGAATTTGCTCAGCCCCTCGTCCGCCAGCTTACGAATCAATTTGACGTAGGGCTCGTCCGCCGTGCCGGTCGGATCCTGGTAGGCGCCCTGGTACGCTTCGCGATCGTACGGCTGCGGATGTGCTTCAGCCCACGCGGCGAGCTCGTCCTCGTCGACGAGGACCTCGCCGTTTTCGAGCCACGCGCCGAACTTCGGCAGCGTCTCGCTGTTGTCGTACTCGCTGATGCCGGAGTCGAGCCGATAGTCCCAACCGTGCAGGCCGCAGATCAGGTTGTCGCCGTCCACATGGCCGTCCGACATCAGCGCGCCGCGATGCGCGCACCGCCCATAGAGAACGCTGACGCTGTCGTCGAACCGAACGACGACCAGGTCGACGCCCGCGACCAGCGCATGCGCCGGCACACGGTCTTCCAGTTCGTCCCAATGCTTGATCGCTCGTTTATTCACGCAGGTATCCTCCGTGTTATTCGTTGTCAATTGATATCGGACCCGAACGCAGCGGCAGCTCCGCGACAGGCTGGTTTTCCTCGCATTCGCCCATGCGTGCCGCGCGTGCACCGTAACGCCGCGCGAACGGGGCCGCGGTCACGCCATGCACCACGACACTCAATGCCACCGTCAGCACGGTGATTGCGAGTAAGACTTCGCGATGCACAATGCCGGAGTTCTCGAGGATCAGCAGCACGAACAGTATCGAGGCGAGGCCGCGCGGACCGAACCAGCCCAGGAAGAGCATCGTCGGCACGCTCACGCCCGCTCCGAGCAGCGAGATCGCGATCGGAAT
>JBLYYV010000346.1:0-3808 GCA_048550095.1 Gammaproteobacteria bacterium | reverse complement strand
CATTATCTCCTCGTCGCCGGTTACGACGTGTTCGGCAACGTCGGCCACCAGCTGCTCAGCCGCGTTTACATGGACTTCCTGCGCATGGAGGGCGAGATGCAATTCCTGCTGCTGTTGCCGCAGGAGGCCCGCGACCGCGAACGCGCTTACTGGTACCGGGAGGCGGACGACGAGGTCAATGAATACATGGTGCTGCCGAGTTTCGAGAGCAGCATGACGCCGCAAATCGATTATAGAACCGACGATCCGAAGGCAGAGCTCTATGCGATGCTGCAGGAAAGGCTCCAGCCCGTGTTGCCGAACACGCACGACTACGCGTCGATCGTCGATCCGAATATTGCACAAGAGCTCGCGCCCCTGGAGAAACTCATGGGTCAGTCGGTCACGCTGATGCCGCAGACCGTGTTCGTCGAGATCGCCGGGCAATCAAGGAACAGCTACGTCACGCTCGCACGAAACAACGCCCACCTGAACATCACGTCGCTGTTCGGCGAGAAGAAGTTCCGCAAGCCCGACGAAGACACATTGTCGGTGATTCCTGGCTTCCTCGGCGCGTATCCGAACGCGTTCCTGGTCGTCAACGAATTCGACCTTGAACGGTTCGTCGACATGATCGCGTCGATGCGCACCGAGGGCGACTACGCCCGACTGCTCGACAATTTCGGCGTCCGCCGGACGAGCCCGGATTTCTGGCGGCAGAGCGAGGCGTTCCATGCCGCCTACGAGCAGGCCGCGCCTGTCGAATACGGCCTGTTCGACTTCAACCGGCTCGAGAACCGCTAGACCCCAAACGGCTCGAAAAGCCCGGCGTCAGGCCGTCCGGCTGCCGCGCGCGGGCGATTTCGGCCGAATGAATCCAATTCGGCGGCCGCTGCGTAAGACTTTCTAAAGAGACCACAAATGCCCGGCAGGGCGCTCTCTAGAGCCGTGATGGGGGCCTATTTATGAAAGTACATCGACAGGTAGACGCAGCTGAATCAATCGCGCCGAGCGCCTCTTTCGGGGTCCGAGCGGATGTGCCCAAGCCCGCTCCGCCGCGGCACCTCAAAATGTACAAGTCGGCCGAGGGCCACCAAGCCATCATGGACTGGTACGACGACGTACTCGCCGAACTCGACGTCGAAGTTGAATCTCAATACGTCAACACCCGCTTCGGCAGCACCCACATGCTGGTGTCGGGGCCTGAAGGCGCCCCGCCGCTGATCCTGATCCCCGGCGTCGCCGGCTGCGCGCCGCTCTGGCGTCGTCAACTACCCGAATTTTCCAAGCATTTCCGAGTGTATGCGCTCGACATCGTCGGCCAGCCCGGCAAGAGCGACCCGACGACGCCGTCCTTCCTCGGCGACGATTTCGCCGTTTGGATGGTCGACGTGCTGGATGGCTTGAACATCGATCGTGCGCACTTCGCTGGTACCAGCGTCGGCGGATGGATGGTCCTGCGGCTCGGCATCCACGCCCCCGAGCGAGTCGACAAGATCGTCATGCTGAGCCCGACCGGCGTCTCACGCGCCCGACTGCCGGTCAAGATCTGGATTACGAAGTTCCTGAACAAGCGCAAGGACGCGAACGCGCTGCAGGATGACCTGACGGCCAAATCGGTGACGAACAAGTCACCCGGCGCATCGTTCGGCACCTTCGATCGAAAGCTCGCGAAGCTGATGGCGCTCTGCACGAGACACTACCGCGTCGATCGCTCGATGGGTATCTACAACGAAACGACGCAGAAAGTCGACTTCTGGAAAGGCATGCGGGTCATGCGCAAGTTCTTCCTGTCCGAACCGCGTTCAGTACTGAAGCAATTCAACGTGCCGGCGCTGCTCGTCTTCGGCGAACACGAAATGCTGTACGACCCGCGCAAGGTCGCGAAGCGCGCCAAGCGCATCATGCCGGGCCTCGAGACCGACATTATCGAAGGTGCGGGCCATGCGGCAATCTACGACAAGCCGAACGAAGTCAACGCGGTCGTTGTCGACTATTTGCTCACGGGTGCCGTTCGCGCCTGATTAAAGAAACGATTCTTTTTCGACATTTTTCTATCGACAATTTTTTATTCAACCCACGGGAAAGGGAACAATGAAAAGCACCAACTACTTGAATCATCGAATCTTCATCTTCGCACTGGTGGCGGCCCTCGCGCCGTCGCTGGTATTTGCCCACGAAGGCGCCAGCCTGCCTTATGGCTCGTTTATCGGCGGCTTGTCTCACCCGGTGCTCGGCGTCGACCATTTCCTGGCCATGGTCAGCGTCGGAATCGTCAGCTCCCAGATCGGCGGGCGTGCAATCTGGACGGTGCCGGCGACCTTCGTCGGCGTGATGGCGTTCGGGGGGCTGCTCGGGTATCTCGACATCGGCCTGACGGCGATCGAGGCGGGCATCGCAATCTCGGTCCTCGCGCTCGGCATCGCCATCGCGGCGGATCGCAAGCTGCCGATTGCGGTGGCTATGACGGCGGTCGGTTTTTTCGCGATCTTCCATGGCTATGCGCACGGCGCTGAGATGCCGACGGTGGCCAACTCCGTGACCTATGCGGCGGGCTTCCTGACCGGCACGGCCGCGCTCCACCTGTTCGGCGTACTGATCGGCGACATCGCGCGCCGCAACGTCTACGGCAACAGCGTGCTGCGACTGACCGGCGGCGTGATCGCCGGCACCGGCGCGCTCTTTCTCATCGGCGCCTGAGCAGGGAGGCATCAAGCAATGAAAAACTTCTTCGCCAATCGCAAGGTCAAGCTGGGCCTCTGGGAAATCGGCTGCTTCCTGTGGATCTGTTTCGCCGGCGGGCTTCTGCACTTCGCGTTCGAACTGAGCGAATACTGGAAGCCAATGGCATTGATTGCCGCGGTCAACGAGAGCGTGTGGGAACACATCAAAATGTATTTCTGGCCGGGGTTCGCCTTCGCGCTGGTCCAGTGGACTTACTCCCGTGACTATTCGAACAACTACTGGCTCGGCAAGGCAGCCGCCCTGGCGATAACGCCGATCTTCATCATCGTCAGTTACGAGGCTTACATGGCTTACGCTGCGGCCGCAGACATCAAGCCATCACTGATGACGATGCTGACAATCATGTTCGCCGGCGTCGGATTCGGACAACTCGTGAGCTTCCTGATTCTGTCGGCACCCCCGATGTCGGTCAGGGCGCTGCGGTTCGCCCCGGCTACGTTCGCGACGCTGCTGTTCATGTTCGGGACGTTTACTTACTTCCCGCCGAAGCTGCCGCTGTTTGAAAACTACGCCTGTTACACATACACGGGTGAGTACGGAATTCTCGACGACTACGAACCTTATCGGATCTTTTCCAAGGTCGACGAGAACGGCGTAAAGCAGGAAGGGATCGGCGTGAACTATTGCGAGACCTTCAAGAGCAAGTTCCTGGCGAAAGCAGCAGATACCCCGTCGTGAAGCGCATCGCCCGGCCATGGACGGCCGGGCCAGTGTTCAGGCGGATGGCTTCCTCCCTTTCCCATCGTGCCATTCGCTCTGACCGGAACCCCGCCTCGGCGGGGTTCTTTTTTTCTATACGTCGACGCGAACGCCTGTCAGTTCTTCGGAGACTTCCCACAGGCGAGCGGCCATCTCCTGGTTCTCCATGTTCGGGTCGGGGATGACCGGGTTGCAGTCGGCGAAATAGTAACCGCTCAAATCTGCGACCAGCGGGTTGGTGGCGGCGTAAACCTGAGTCGCCGAACCCGCTTCGACCGACTTCATGAATATCCACCCGAACAGACTCGACACGACCTTCGTCCACGAAGCCATGTGCCGACCGAGGTTGGTATTGATGATGCCGGGATGCACGGAATTCGACGTG
>JBLYYV010000345.1:0-4904 GCA_048550095.1 Gammaproteobacteria bacterium | reverse complement strand
GGGTGGACGAGCGGCAAGGATCAAATCTATGTCGACAACTACCACGTGACTGTGTGGCACAAGGACGCGCGCGAGGCCGCCGGGAAGCCGAGTGGCCGGGGCGTGAACTTCTCGTTCGCGCGCTTCGTCGATGGCACCTGGATGCCGTTCCTGCGCGGCGGCTGGTCCGACGACGGCGACTCGCTGCTGCAAAAGTCGCTGAGCGGTGGCATCGGCTACCGAGTGCGGAATGACAAGGATTTATTTGGCGCCGGACTGAACTGGGGCGAGCCGAATTCGAACCAGGGTGTCGGCACGGACGCGCAGTACGCGGCGGAAATTTTCTATCGACTGCTGATCGGCAAACGACTGAACCTGACGGCAGACCTGCAGTACGTTCGGGATCCGGCCATTAACCCGTCCGAGAGTTCGATCTGGGTGTTTGGAGCCCGCGGCCGCTGGGCGTTTTGACAGCCGCTGCGTGATAATGACTGTCTTGTGCGTCCCGCGAGCGCAGCCGCCCTGTCACGACAAAAGATGGAGAACAACATGAAGAATCGCTTACTCGTCACGTCCCTGACCGTATTCCTGGCGCTGTTCGCCGCAGCACTGCCCGCCAAGGACGACAACCCGATGGATTACGAATGGACGATCGCCGTCGATGGAAAGTCCGTGTCGGCCGGCAAGATTAACTTCAAGCTGACGTCGGCGCCGAACGAGGACGGCTCAACCGACGAACCCGTCGAACTGGAAAACATGATCGCGGCCAAGACGAAGCAAAGTGACATTCAAAAAACCATCCTGAACAATGTCCGCGCGGCGCTCGGCGACGAACGCTATAAGATCAAGAAGCAAGGCAGCGACAGGGTGTCGATCAAGGCCAACAAGGGCACACCGTGGTTCCTGCTCGAGCTGACCAACAACACCGTCCAGGGTGTCGCTGTCACTCTGAAGAGGTAGGCGCCTGCGCCTAGGATTTCAGCTCAGGCAGGTCCCGGTACAGATCGAGGGCCTCCGGGTTCGCCAGCGCGTCCGTGTTGCTGACGGGGCGGCCGTGCACGACGTCGCGCACGGCCAGTTCGACGATCTTGCCGCTGATCGTGCGCGGGATATCCGCGACCTGCACGATCTTCGCGGGCACATGCCGCGGCGTGGTGTTCCTGCGGATGCACTCGGTGATCCGATCGCGTAGCGCGTCATCAAGCGTCGTCCCGTCGCGCAACACGACGAACAACACCACGCGTACGTCACGGTCCCATTGCTGGCCGATGACGATACTGTCGAGCACCTCGTCGACCCGCTCCACCTGCCGGTAGATCTCGGCCGTACCGATGCGGACCCCGCCGGGATTCAGCACGGCATCCGAGCGGCCGTGGATGATGACGCCACCGTGGTCGGTCTTCTCGCCGTAGTCGCCGTGCGCCCAGACGTTCGGGTAACGCTCGAAATATGCGTCGTGAAACCTGCTACCGTCCGGATCGTTCCAGAACCCGATCGGACACGACGGGAACGGCCGCGTGCAGACGAGCTCACCCTTCGCGCCGACGACAGCCTCGCCCTGCTCGTCCCGGAACTCGACGGCCATGCCGGGCGCGATGGCCTGAATCTCACCTTTGTAGACCGGCAGGATCGGACAGCCGCCGACGAAGCACCCCAGCAGATCCGTGCCCCCGGAGATGCTCGACAGGCAGACGTCCGCTTTGAAATCGCGATAGACGTACTCGAAGCTCTCGTGCGACAGCGGTGAACCGGTCGACAGGATCGTCCGCACGCTCGACAGGTCGTGGGTCTGCGCCGGTTTGTGCCCGGCTTTTTCCAGCGCCGCGATGTACTTCGCGCTGGTGCCGAAGATCGACACGCGTTCCCGGTCGATCATGTCGAGCAGCGCGCGCCCGTCGTCGGCGAACGGCGACCCGTCGTACAGCATGACCGTCGCGCCCGTCGCGAGCCCGGACACGAGCCAGTTCCACATCATCCAGCCGCAGGTCGTGAAGTAGAAGAACGCATCGTCGCGCTTCAGGTCGCACATCAACTGGTGTTCTTTCAGATGCGTCAGCAACGCCCCGCCGGCGCCGTGGACGATGCACTTCGGCGCACCGGTCGTGCCCGACGAATACATGATGTAGACGGGATGGTCGAACGGCAGGCGCTCGAACTCGATCGTGGTCGCGTCATGATCGATGAATTCGTCGAACAGCACCCCGTTCGGAATCCTGGCGACTGACGGTTCGTCGTCGAGGACCGGCACGACGACGATCTTCCGCAGGCCGTCGATCCGCGCGGCGATGCCAGCCAGCCGCTCGAGCGAATCGCAGGCCTTGCCGTTGTAGTAATACCCGTCGGCGGCGAAGAGCACCTTCGGTCGAATCTGGCCGAAGCGATCGAGCACGCCATCGACGCCGAAATCCGGCGAGCACGACGACCAGATCGCGCCGATGCTGGTCGTCGCCAGCATCGCGATGACGGCTTCGGCAATATTCGGCATGAAGCCCGCGACGCGATCGCCCTGTTCCACTCCGGCCGCGCGCAGCGCCGACGCCAGCTGGGCGACCCGCTGGTGAAGCTCGGCGTAACTGATCTCGCGGCGCGCACCATTCTCCAGCAGGGACACGAGCGCCGGTCGCTCGTCGCGATAGCGCAGCAGGTTCTCGGCGAAGTTCAGGCGGGCGTCTGGAAACCACTGAGCGCCCGGGAAACGATCGCCGTCGACGAGCACCGCCTCCCCGCGCCGTTCGGCGACGACGGCGCAGAAGTCCCAGACGCACGCCCAGAACTCGTCGGGCCGCTCGATCGACCAGGCGTGCACCGACGCATAGTCATCCCCGGCGATGGATCCGAATCGCTCTTTCGCGATCGACACGAACCGCGTCAGGTTCGCATCGATGACGCGCTGATCGCCCGGTGTCCACAACGGCTCAGTCATGCTTCAATTAGAATGAATCCTGCAACGAATCGAGTGTAACAACATCGAACATGACACGAGGACACCGAGTGCCAGCACAGACAATACCTACAGTAGCCATCGTCACCTTCCCCGCCACGATGAATCTCGACAACAAAGCGCTGCGTGAACTGCTGGAGACCGCCGGCGCCGACTACGTCGACGTTCCGGGGCTGCGGCGAAAGTACTTCCTGTCCGGCGACGGACTCGGCGGCGGCGTCTACGAGTGGGAGTCCCGCGCGACCGCCGCAGCGTTCTACGACGAAGACTGGTACGCGCAGATGACGGAGCGCTCGGGCGCCAGGCCGGACGTCAGGTTCTTCGAGTCGCCGGCGATTGCAGACGGCATCGCGCACGAACTGCACATCTACCTGCCCGATACCTGAGCGATACCTGACCGATAGAACGAGCCTCACCCGCCGACGTAGCGCACACGCCAGATCACGCCGCCGGCGTCATCGGATACCAGCAGCGATCCGTCCGGCAGTTCGACGACGCAGACGGGTCGCCCGCGCACCGTGCTGGCATCGCCATCGGCGATGAAGCCCGACAGGAACGGCTCGATGACGCCGGTCGGCGAGCCGTCCTCGAACGGCACGAAGACGACGTCGTAGCCGAGGAACTCCGCCCGTCCGACGCCGCCGCGCCGCGCGACGAACGCGCCCGACCTGTACGTCTCGGGAAACTGCTCACCACGATAGAACCGCAACCCGAGCGGTACGGAGTGCCCCCCGAGCGCCAGGTCCGGCACCCTCGCCCGCTCTTGCGCGTCCCGGACTTTCGCCGCATTAGATGTCTTATGAAAAGGGTCGGGATAGGTGCCGAAATACACGTACGGCCAGCCGTAGAATGCGCCGTCCAGCACCCGCGTCATGAAATCCGGCGGCAGGTCGTCGCCGAGATTGTCGCGCTCGTTGACGGTCGTCCACAGCTCTCCGGTCGTGGGCTCGAAGTCGATGCCGACCGGGTTGCGCAGGCCGGTCGCGAACAGTCGCTTGCCGCTGCCGTCCGGCTGCAGTTCCCAGATCGCCGCACGCTCCGGATGTTCCTGACCGCTCTCGTTTGCATTCGTGCCCGACCCGACCGTCAGGTAGAACGTCTTCCCGTCGGGGCTCGCAATGACATTGCGCGTCCAGTGGTTGTTCCACGGGTTCAGCTGCTCACCGGCGGGAATGTCGATAATTTTCTCAGGCGGCGTGTCGATCGTCGTCTGACCCGGCCTGAACGGGTAGCGCAGCAGCGCGTCGGTCGTCGCGACGTAAAGATGATCGTCCAGCACTTCCATACCATGCGGCAGATTCAGCGACTCGAGCAGGACGACCCGCCCGCCGTCCTCGCGCAACAGAACGATATTGTTCGGTGACTCGCCGAGCAGACCCATTTGCGTCAGGGACTCGTTGATCTCGTCGGTCATGTCTCGCAGCCGTTCGGTGCGAGACTGGGACACCAGGACGTCCCCGTTCGGCAATGGCAGCAGCCACCGCGGCCGATCCAGCTCGCCGGCGAATCGCTCGACGATGAACCCCGGCGGCGCGACCGGCGTCTCACCGGGCGCCCAGCCGATGAGCTTGGGCAGGCGGAAGGCACTCGGGCTGACCGGCGGCAAATCCGGAACGGGCGGACTGTCGGCGGCGGCCTGCGATGCGGGCAACAGGATGACCAGCGCGCACGCCAGTCGCTGCAATATTCGTCTCATGCTTCTCCCCCGTGAACAGCTGCGTAAGTCTAGGCGAATCCGCGGCGCCTGCGGAACCGGATTTCCGTCGTCCGAACGCGGGTCGGTCACCCTTGTCGAACGGGCTCGCGGCCCGTATCGTTGCGGCCGCGCGTTCAGGCACGCCCAGCCGAGAGAAGCTCAAATAGATGACCGCCCGACACTCAGTCAAACGATCGCTGCGGTTGACCGTTGCAATCCTTTTATACGCCGGTTCAATGGCCGCGTGCTTCGCACAAGGATCCGATGGTCCGACAGAACGCGCAACCG
>JBLYYV010000344.1:0-4650 GCA_048550095.1 Gammaproteobacteria bacterium | reverse complement strand
TCGATCTTGCCGCAGCCCGCGCATTCGAGATTGCACTGGAATAGCGGCTCGAGCATCAGCACGAGCGGATAACGATGATTGCCGCGAAGCTTCTGCGTCAGGAGGTACTTGCCGACGCGGTATTGCTGTATCAAAGGGATGCCCATGGGCGCGTAATATATCAGGTTCGGGTTGCGTCCACCGCTGTTAACGCGGATCGACCAGTGCGTCCGCGGCTTGCCGAATGGCGTCCTCGAGCGCCGCATTCGCGACCCGCAGGCCGGCCGCCAGACGCACCAATCCGGGGATGTCGGTGGGATGCGCACACAACGTGCGCAGCAGACGCAGGGGCGTAGGATTGCCGTCGCGATCGACGCCGGCTGCGACGCTCGACGGAATGGTTTCATCCGCGCTGTCGAGTGCGACGCGCACCGCGATGAAGGGGATACCCGCCAGTGCGGCGGCCCGTTGCAGGGTCGCCGACTCCATGTCGATCACGACAGCGCCCGTTCGGTCCCGAACCTGCCGTTTTTGCTCCGGCGTTCGCAGTACGCGGTCGAGCGTGACCAAGGGTCCGTCGCGCCACTCGATTGTCGGCGCCAGCAAGCCGGTGACGCGTTTGCGCCAGGCCATGTCAACCGGCGCGCGCTGATCGTCCGCGCCGATCAGTTCCGCCGGAATCAGCAGCGTTCCGCAGCTGATCGCTGGATCGAGACCGCCGCAGGTGCCGAGCGATACCAGGCCACGCGCGCCGGCGTTGACCAGGTGCGCGCGGATCGCGTCTGCCTGGAGCGGGCCGACACCGGTCTGCAGGATCTCGATCCTGTTGGCGGCGTGCGTAGCTGTTTCGAGGTGTTCGATTCCGCGGCGTTCGGGTGCGGTCGCGACGGCCAGGACGACCGGGCCGGACCCGTCGCTGACACCGCCGTCAGGCAAGTCGGTCCGAGGCCGTCAATGCGCCGGGAGGAGGGCAGAAGTTATCGCCGGACGCGAGCGGCAGGCCGCGGCTCGCGGTGTCGAACAACGCTTGCGTGACCCGGTTGCTCGCCTGCGCGACATTGCACGCGATAATCGTCGCCCTGACCGCGCGTCGGGAGATTTTGACGTCACCGCCGTGGCGGTAGCCCGGGTTGTTATGAATGCTGCGCAGGGTCAGCAGCGCCATGCCGATTGCCCACAGGCAGAAGCGGCGCAGCCCGGTCTCGTGTTTCGGGATGATTTGCGTATAGCGCAGCGCCGACTGCAGGTGCGCATGGGCGATGCCGACGAGTTCCTCGATGCCGGGCGCCAGGGCATGGCCGTCCTGTCGTTCGAGCGCGCCGGACAGGCCGCCGTCGAGGTTGTCGAAGACGCTGCGCGGCAGCCAGCAGGTGTTCGATTCGCGGTCTTCCCAAATGTCTTTCAGGATATTGGTCATCTGCAGGCCCTGACCGAAACAGACCGCCAGCGCCATCATCTCGTCACGCTTGGGCTCGAGTTCCGGGCAGTACTCGCAGAACAGGTCGGTCAGCATTTCACCGACGATGCCGGCGACGAAATAACAATATCGGTCGAGGTCCAGAAGCGTCGGGAGTCCGTCGAGCGTCTTGTTGCGTTGAAATTCGGCCATGCCCATTGCCATCTTCTCGACACAGCGATTGAGCGCCTGTCGTTGCGTCGGCGAAAACGCTGCGGTAATTCGCACGACCGCGGGCGTGTTCTCGATGAGGTCGCGCTCGCCGGGCTTCGTGCCATCCGACAGGCGCTCCGCTAAACGCGTCGCGAAATCGGCCGCGTCCGCTTCGCCTTCCAGCACCGCCAGGAATTCGGCCAGGTAGGCCGCCTTGGTGGAGGCGTTCAGGTCGGGGTCATCTTCGATCGTGTCGACGATGCGGCATAGCAGGTAGGCGTTGGCGACCACGACTTCAAGTGCGTCGGGTAACTGCGGAATCGTGAGCGCAAAGGTCCGGGATACGTCGGGGAGGATGCGCGCCTGGATATCGAGATCGCCGGCCACTCGCGGTGTCATGCGCGGCGCCTTCGGGATTTCAGTCGCGATGGAAGTCATAGATCGCCCGCTCGAGCCTCTCCTGATATCAAGCCAGTATCACCCATGTCACCCGAGCGTATCATCCGTAAATCACGTAGTCATTCCGGGCGCTGCGGCGGGTCGGCGAGGATCAGAAGGTGATAAGACTGTCGACCGGGCAACCATTGAGGCGTTCCTGCCCGTTCAGGAATGAGAGTTCGATGACGACGAAACAGCCCGCCGTTTGGCCCTGTTGGTCGCGAACCAGTTGCGCCGTCGCTGCCGCCGTGCCGCCGGTCGCGATGACGTCGTCGACAATCGCGTAGCTGCGTCCGGCCGTCAGTGCACCGTCGTGAATCTCCACCCGGTCACTGCCATATTCGAGGTCGTAATCAACGCCCACCGTCCGCCGCGGCAACTTGCCGGGCTTGCGCACGAGATGCAGCGGCGAGCCGAGGCGTGCGGCGACCGCTGCGCCAAAGATGAATCCTCGCGATTCGATCGCCAGGAGTTCCTCGGCGCCGCTCTCGGCGATGCGCTCCGCCAGTAGCTCGACGGTCGAGGCGAAACCGGCCGGGTGCGCCAGCAAGGGCGTGATGTCCTTGAACATGACGCCGGGTTCCGGGAAGTCGGGTACGTCCACGATCAGTCGTGAGATTTCGTCGATTTTCAAGGCGCGTTTCCTGGCGAGGTGGGGAATAAGCGGCAGTTTAGCAAGAACCGACTGTAGCCCGGGATCTCTCCGCGAACGCGACCGGTAGGTACATTCCACGAGCCACGGGAGGCCGGTTCAGGTTCCGGTCGTGGCCCGAAGGTTATACAGTTGATGGTCATCCGGTTCGATTGCAGATGTGCGGGGAGATACGCAAATGAAGAACCTGTTTTGGCTCGCGGTGGGCGCTTGCTTGCTGGCTCCGGTTGCGAACGCCCAGGAAAAGGCGTCACGCGAGGCCGGTGACTGGCTCGTCCGCGTCGGCGCTACATACATCGCGCCGAAGTCGAATAACCATGCCGCCGTGGAGGTCGATGAGGCCGTCGGCTTGACCTTCAACGGCACCTACATGTTCACGAGTAACATGGGACTGGAACTGCTGGCGGCCATGCCCGTCGAGCACGACCTGAACGACAAGGCGACCGGCGAGGAGATCGGGAGCACGCAGCAGTTGCCGCCGACGCTGACGGCGCAATGGCATTTCAATCCGATCGGTCGGCTCATCCCGTATGCCGGGCTCGGCATCAACTACACGCTGTTTTTCGACGAAAAACTCTCCGGCGGCCGATTGTCGCTGGACGAGTCATGGGGGTTGGCGGGTCAGCTCGGTTTCGATTGGCAGGTCGGCACCAACTGGTTCCTGAATCTCGACGTCCGCTATATCGGAATCGAGACCGATGCCAGGGTCAACGGCGTCGACATCGGCAAGGTCAAGATCGATCCTTGGGTGGCGGGCTTGAACGTCGGCTGGACTTTCTAGGCTCGCAGTATTTTCGCAACGAACGCGGCACACGAACTGGCATACGTATTTTCCGAAGCGCGACTGTCGGAATCACCGTATTACAGACACCTTTAGCATTAACTAATGTTCGGCCGTGCTACCGGTCAGCTCCTGACTGGTAGTTGTTGCGAATTTAATACAGAGATTCCCGAGGAGTCCAAGTCATGAGAAAACTAATCCTGGCAAGCATCGCGCTGTGCCTGTTGGCCCCCGTTGCGCAAGCGCAAAAAGCATTTGAAAAAGGCGACTGGATCGTGCGCGGAGGCGTCGGGGTGGTCGATCCTGAGTCGAAGGGTCTGGACCTCGGTGGCGCGAACGTGGCCGCGGACAGTGCCACGAGCCTGACTGTCACCGGCGAGTACCTCTTCGCTGAAAGCTGGGGCGTCGAGCTGCTCGCGGCTTGGCCGTTCGAGCACGACATCACCGTCGACGGCGATAAAGTCGGCAGCACGCAGCAGTTGCCACCGACACTGAGCGTGAAGTGGCATCCGTCGATCGGCATGATTGCGCCGTATGTCGGCGCCGGACTCAACTGGACGATCTTCTTCGACGAGAAGATTGACGGGGCTGACCTGTCGCTCGACAACTCGTTCGGATTGGCCGCGCAGATCGGCTTCGACTGGGTCTTCGCCAACAACTGGCTGCTGAACCTCGACCTCCGGTACATCCAGATCGAGACGGACGCCAAGGTCGACGGCGCTGCTATTGGCACAGTCGACATCAACCCGTTCGTCTATAGCGTCAACGTCGGCTACAAGTTCTGATTGGTGAGAACGATTCTCGAATCGTAAGACGAAAAGCCCCGCCTAAACGGCGGGGCTTTTTCGGGTTTAGTCATTCGTCCATGCGCTCTATAATCTGCGCTCCCGTAACCGGCTCCGGAGTTGGGTATGAATCAATCACAGTCCTATAACGACGTCGTCGTCCGGCAGTTCGCCGTCATGACGGTCGTCTGGGGTATCGTCGGCATGTTGGTCGGCGTCATCATTGCTGCACAAATGATGTGGCCGGCACTGAATTTCGATATTCCGTGGCTGAGTTTCGGCCGCCTGCGGCCGCTGCACACGAACGCCGTGATTTTCGCCTTCGGCGGATCCGGCCTGTTCGCGACGTCGTACTACATCGTGCAGCGTACCTGTCACGTCCGGCTGTTCGCGGGCCCGCTCGCGT
>JBLYYV010000343.1:0-7509 GCA_048550095.1 Gammaproteobacteria bacterium | reverse complement strand
AGGCTCATCGTAAAACCGATGCCGCACAGGATTGCAACCCCATAGAGTTGCGCCCACGAGACGTTGACCGGCATCGCCGCGAAGCGCAGGCGAATCGCAAGCCACACCAACCCGAATACGCCGAGTTGCTTGCCGATGAACAGGCCGAGCGCGATGCCCACCGGTACCGAGCCGAAAAGGTTATCCGGATTGATTTCTTCGAACGCAATCCCGGCATTGACGAATGCAAACAGCGGCAGGATGCCGAACGCGACCCACGGATGCAGTCGCGTGACAAGGCGACGAAATGGCGATTCGCCCGACGCCGCCGATGCAATGCACGGAATCGCGAACGCAACCGCAACGCCGGCGAGCGTCGCGTGCACACCGGACTTGAGCACGCACACCCACAAAACGATTCCCGTCAGAACATAAGCGCCAAGACTCGTAACGCGCAGGCGATTGAGGATGACGAGGATCGCGACGCAGACCGCCGCCAGGGAAAGCGACACAACAGATAGATTCGATGTATAGAACAGCGCTATGACGACGATCGCGGCCAGGTCGTCGATGACCGCCAGCGTCATCAACAGGACCTTCAGCGAGACCGGAACACGCGAACCGAGTAACGCGAGCACGCCTAACGCAAATGCCGCGTCAGTCGCGGTAGGGATCGCCCAGCCCTTGATCGCGAACGGATCGCCCCAGTTCAACACGACGTAAATCAGCGCCGGTGCAATGATGCCGCCGGCTGCGCCGACACATGGCAAAACGAGTTGCTGACGATCGCGCAAATGACCCTCGAGAATCTCTCGCTTGATTTCCATCGAGACGAGCAGGAAAAAAATCGCCATCAGTCCGTCGTTCACCCACAAAAACAGCGGTTTCTCGACGGCAATCGTGCCGAGGCGAACCTCGCCCTCGAGACTCAGGAACGCGCCATAGAGTTCGGCCAGCGGAGAATTCTTGACCACCATCGCGGCCGCGGCCGCCGCGAACAGCACGATACCGCCGGCCGATTCGAGGCGCACGAAACGCCTGACGTTGTCGCCGAATTGATGCAGCATATTTTCTGGCTGGTTGATCACGGGCCGTGGTCCTAGAACCACTTTTTCCACTTGAATACCCCGATGATGCCGATGGCACAGCCGGCCATCACCAGGCAGACGATCGCAAACGCCCGCGTATCCTCCATCCCCGGCAAGCCGGCTACATTCATCCCCATCAACCCGGTCAGGAATGACAGCGGCAGGAACAGCGCCGCGACAATCGAGAGCAGGTACATCCGGCTGTTCTGCTCCTGCGCATAGCGCGCGAGCAGTTCCTCCTGCGCGACCATCGCACGCTCGCGCACGAGATCGAGATCCTCGAGAAAGCGGGTCAACCGGTCGGCCTCCTCGCGCAACTGGAACCGGTCGTCGTCGCTCAACAGCGCTGAATGCTGCCGCGACAATCGCTCGAATCCATCGCGTTGCGGCGCCAGAAAGCGGCGAATGCGCATGGCCTGCCGGCGCACCGACGCGAACTCACTCGTGTACGTCAGTCGCGCGTCGGTCTCGACGCTCAACTCCG
Source organism: Gammaproteobacteria bacterium (assembly GCA_048550095.1). Classification (GTDB taxonomy): domain Bacteria; phylum Pseudomonadota; class Gammaproteobacteria; order Steroidobacterales; genus SMWD01. Next base: position 5,958 of record JBLYYV010000343.1, on the reverse strand, counting down.
CAACCTCGAGCTGCTCGTCAAGCTCATCGATGACGGGGTTAATCCGATCGCCGAGTTTGTCTACCAGTTGCAGCAGGAATGCGGCGGGGCCGGCCGGGCCGCGGCCGGCCTCGATATCGTCCCGGATCGACCTGACGGAAAGCAGCCGCCGCCGGCGCGTGGACAGGATGCGATCCGTCGTCAACCAGAAGCGGATCGAAATCAAGTCCTCCGGATCCGCGCCCGGGTTCTTGTTCACGCCACGCAACGTGACCAGCAAGCCGTCGTCGTGTTCGACGGCGCGCGGCCGGCTATCGTCGGCCAGCAGAGCGTCGGCGATGATCCTGTCGACGCCCGCGCGTTCGCGAACCCATTCGCAAGCACGCGCGTTGGTGAAGTCGACGTGTACCCACCGGGCCTCGCCCGGCGCGCTCGGGACATCGATCTCGGGCCAGTCGAGGGGCCGCCCGCCGCCGCGACCGTCAAATGCATACGCACAGACCAGGCCGCTTGAATCCATGTCGAGCTCATCGCTCATCGTTTGAACCTTCCGCATTGACCAGTCTGACGTCAACCGGGCCGAGGCCATCGAGGTGAACGTCGCGCTGCGGGAATGCGATCACGATGCCGTGTTCGTGGAATAGATCGTCGATACGGAAGCGAATGTTGCTCCGTATGATTCGCAGGTCGCGGTCACCGCCAGCCTGAACCCAGAAATAGATGTCGAAGATCAGCGCGTTGTCGCCGAAGTCCTCGAAAACAACACGCGGCTCCGGGTCTGTCAGGACATCCGTTTGTTCCTTCGCCGCCTGTTCGATCAATTCGGCGACCTTGCGCACCGGCGACCCGTAGGCAACGCCGACGCGCACGACGGTGCGGGTCAGTTTGTCGATCAGTGTCCAGTTGACCACGGTGTTCTCGAGCAGATAACTGTTCGGAATCAGCAAGTGCACGCCATCGGTGCGCCGTATTCGTGTCGACCTCGTATTGATAGACTCGACCGTACCCTTCGTTTCGCCGATCTCGAGAAAATCGCCGATGCGGATCGGCCGCTCCCACATCAGGATCCAGCCGCTGATGAAGTTGTTAATGATGTTCTGCGCGCCGAAGCCGACGCCGATCGCGATCGCGCCCGAGATGAATGCGAATGCTGTCAGCGGCACGCTCAGCAGGTCCAGCACGGTGATGATCAGGACTGCGAGTACGACGACCAGGTAAATACGGCGGACGAGATGAATCAGATCGGCGCTCACGGCGTTGTTCGTCATGCGCTTGACGAGGATCCGCTCGAGTACGCGCGCGAGCAGGTAGCCGCCGATCAGGATCGCCAGAACCAGGGAGACCTGCCCGACCGTTATCGACTGGTCCGAAAGCGTCGCTAGCGGATAATCAAGCAAGGTCTGAAGCTCTTCCATGCCCGGAGTTTGGCACTTATGGTTTTCTTGGGAAAGCGTTTTGCCGCCCGTGTGCATTGCGGGGACCCGGGTTTCGTGCCATATATCGCCGATCGATTTGAGGAGAGACGCAAATGGAAGCGCTCGTGACGACGAAGCCCTGGGACCGGCTTCGCGAATTGCTGGCGGAGCAGGACGCAAGCGCGCTGGCAGGCTATCTCGACGCCCTGTCATCGGACGATATCGTTCGCGCCGTATTTCGACTGACGGCCGAGGAGCAGGCAACGCTGATCACGTCGCTACCGCCCGACGCCGCGGCCGACCTGATCGATGAGGTTCCGGAATCTCATGCCGCCGAGATCCTCGAAGATATTCCGGCGGAGGAAGCAGCATCGATCGTCGGCGCGCTGGACAGCGACATGGCCGCTGACGTCCTCGCCGAACTCGACGAGGACGACCTCGAAGAAATCCTCGGACGCATGGACCCCGAAGCTGCGGACGACGCGCGCCAGCTGATCAGCTATCCGAGCGCCAGCGCCGGCGGACTGATGATGACGGAGTTGGTCGCGTTTCGCGGCAAGACGCAGATCGGACAGGTGGTCGCGGCGCTGGCGAATCAACCGGAAGACGCACCCTTATACCTACTGCAACAAATCATGGTGACGTCGCCGGCGGGCGCGCTGCGGGGCGCGGTCAACCTCAGCGACATCGCATTCGCGGAGCCGAAAACACCGCTGCGTGAGTTTCTCAAGCCCGTCGAATCCGTACCGGTCGACGCCGACCTCAACACGCTGGAAGAGTTCTTCGAGACCCACGACGAGATTTCGGTCGCGCCGGTGGTCGATTCGCGACGCCGCCTGCTCGGCATCGTGCGTCGGCGCGCCGTGTTCGACGCGATCGCCGACAAGGCCGACGAAGACGCGATGAAGCGCCAGGGTATTGTCGGTGGTGAGGAGCTGCGCTCGATGCCGGTCGCTATTCGCTCGGGCCGGCGACTCTCATGGCTCAGCGTCAACATTCTATTGAATATCGTCGCGGCCAGTGTCATCGCGATGTACCAGGAAACGCTCGCGGCCGCTATTGCGCTGGCGGTTTTCCTGCCAATCGTATCGGACATGAGCGGTTGCTCGGGCAACCAGGCGGTTGCGGTCAGCATGCGTGAGCTGACGCTCGGTATCGTCCGGCCGGCGGATGCCTTCAGGGTATGGCGCAAAGAGGTAACCGTCGGGCTTATCAATGGGGTTGCGCTCGGCGCGCTGATTGCCGGCGCGGCTTACCTATGGCAGCAGAGCCTGTGGCTCGCCGTGGTCGTCGGCTCGGCGCTGGCGCTGAACACGCTGGTCGCGGTCTCGATCGGCGGGACGGTGCCGCTGCTGCTGAAAGGCATGAAGATCGATCCGGCACTCGCATCGGGCCCGATACTGACGACGATTACCGACATGTGCGGATTCTTCCTCGTCCTGAGCCTGGCCAGTGCCATGCTGGTGCAGTAAAGCGCCCGCGACTGGCCCCGCGCTACTACTCGCCGATCGATAGCAACAGCTTGCGCAAACCCGCGGTCAAAGCACTGCGATCCTTAGCATTGAGCGTTGCCAATTGCGCCTCGGCGGCATCCAGCCGCGTCTGGAGCGCCTGATCGATCACCCGCAGGCCGGCTCGCGTAAGCCGCACGTTGACGCCGCGTCGATCTTCGCTATCGGCGCTCCGCGCCACCAGCCCTTTCGCTTCCAGACGATCGATGCGGGTGGTCATGGCACCACTCGTCAGCATCGTCAGGCGCGCGAGCTCGGTGGCGGGTTGCTCGTACGGCTTGCCCTTTCTCCGCAGTGCCGACAGCACGTCGTACTCCCAGAGCTTCAGCTTTAGCGGCCGAAGTGCGTATTCCGCGCTGCGCTGGAGCAGCTTTCCCAGCAGCTGCACGCGAACGACAACGCCCAACGCGGAGTAATCCAGCTTCGGGCGCTCCGAGTTCCAGTCATCGAGTAGCTGGTCGACCTGATCGCGCATGGCGTATAGCTTAAACGCTGATAAATCCCGGATCAATTCGCTTGATATAAAAGCATTTTTATTTATTTTTTATATTAAATTCGTCAGCTTTCTACCGGGCACTGCTGACGGAGGCTCAACGTAAATCAAGATGAAGCTGGCACCACTGTGAAAGCTTTTACCAGCCACAAAAAAGGCCGCCCTTGCAGTAGCAGCACCGCGGGGATTCCCGCCAGTGACCTGAAGAAGTCGTTAGGCAACACAAGTCGCCACGTGTCCGGCGTATCGTGACAGTCGTGGCATGTTACACCGTGTTTTCGCTGAACGTCGTTTCGACTAAGATCGCTCGAATTACCGGAGCATTACCGCCATGAATCCTCTCGACTGGCTCGATTTCGAAGTCATAGGCAATTCGTTACTCACGTGGGCCATCGGAGCCGGCACCTTCATGCTCGTATGGCTGGCACTCGAGGTCGTGCGCCGGTTAATCGTCGGCCGGCTGCGCGCAGCGATCCAGGCCGATTCCGGCACTGCGTTGAAGGTTGCGGAGCACATCGCGGCCCAAACCCGTCAGTGGTTCCTGTTTATCGTGGCGCTGTTTGCGGGTTCGCGAATTCCCGTGTGGCCGCCGTCGGTCGAGACAGTGTTGATGCGCGTGGCGGTTCTGAGCCTGCTATTGCAGATGGGCATCTGGGCCGTGGCTGCGCTGACAAAGATCGTCGAACGCCGGCGCCAGCACGAGCTGGAGGACGACCCGGGTGCGGTGGCGGCCGTCGACATGCTCGGATTCATGGGCCGTATCGCCATCTGGTCCCTGGTGCTGTTGCTGGCTCTCGACAATCTCGGCGTCAATATCACGGCGCTCGTGGCCGGACTTGGCGTCGGCGGCATAGCGGTTGCCCTGGCCGCCCAGAACATACTGGGTGACCTGTTCGCGTCGCTGTCGATCGTGCTGGACAAGCCGTTCGTCGTCGGGGATTTCATCATTATCGATGACTATCTCGGCAGCGTTGAACGGGTGGGTATCAAGACCACCCGTGTACGCAGCCTTTCGGGTGAGCAGCTGATATTCTCGAACAACGACCTTCTCAGTGGTCGTATTCGAAACTACGGGCGCATGTTCGAGCGGCGCGTTGTGTTCTCGATCGGCGTGACCTACCAGACACCCGTTGAACACCTGAGGCGCATTCCGGAAATTATCCGCGAGGCCATCGAGTCGCAGGATCGGACGCGATTCGACCGCGCACACTTTCAGAAACACGGCGATTTCGCCCTGATCTTCGAAGCCGTCTACTACGTTTTGTCGCCGGAATATAACCTGTACATGGATACGCAACAGGCAATTAATCTCTTTATCCACGAGCAGTTTGCCCGGGAGGGCATCGAGTTTGCCTATCCGACCCAGACGGTCTTCCTGGCCGGCCGCGACGACCTGCGGGCCGAGGGCGACTAGAGGCTATCCGCCAGCAACGTCGTGATTCCCGGGAACGGCATGAACCCCGCCGCATCAGTGACCGTCGTCGGCACGATGGAAGACGGCCGTGCGAAGGTATGGGCGCATCATACCTGTTGAATTTACCGCGACAGTTTGCCTCGCCGTTGCGCCGCCATCGCCGAGTACAACTCGAGTAGTTCGTGACACACCGTCAGCTCTCTGACCTTGGGCTCATACCAGGCATCAGGAGAGCCGCAGCCCCGAAAAACAAGCTTGATGGGAGCGCGCAATCGAAATCGTTCTTCCAGGCGGGTGACGGCGTCTTCGACGATACCGCTGGAGCGAACCAGGTCGAGAACTTCCTGCCTGCTTCGACTCGTCGCCCGTCGATACTCGATCCGAACCTGCCGATCCACTGGATCGTCCGCGCGGCGCCCGTATTCATCCTCAAGCCAATCCACGGCACGCGAAGACTTGGCGAATTCCAGTGGGCAGGTTGCCTTGCGAGATTCCGGCAATCGGGTACGGGCGGGCAAGCGCGCGAACAACAAGGGATCAGCGCCTTAGATCAGGCAGACGATCTGGTAGAACCGTTGAATGCCGAGCCCGTGTGCATCCCAGAAAGGCAGTTCGACCTTTCTTGCCTTGCCGATCTCCCAAGCCATCTCGAATGCCTCAGCGGTCGATACGAGAAATGCCCTCGCACGGTCTGCCCGTTCGATATCGAATCCGTCCGCGCGGATGAGCATGGTGATCGCGATATAGTCGGCCGCCTGTTCTTCGGGCCCCAGCACCGGGATATCGAATTCGGCTATCAGTATGTGTGCGATTTCGTGGAGGAGTGCGAACTCCAGGTTGCCAAGAATAAAACTCTCACGGGACCGGAAATCGTCGCCCGGCTTGGTGCGCGAATCGTCCGGTATCGCTGGCAGCGCAGCGAAAAAGCATGCCAGCAACGTCAGCGTTGCGACGATTTTTCCTCGCCTAGACACCTTGTGCGGCCAGCCTCGCTGCAATGGCAGACCGGAAGGGGCTGGCTGCGCCTGATGCCCTTGCGCTACAAGTCGGGCTCATCGCCGGGTGTGGCCTTGCTGCGACTAGCGCGTGCCTCGTCACTGAGCTTCTTCAGCCAGGCTTCCGTGGCCTGTTGGGCGCGCACTATCT
>JBLYYV010000342.1:0-8724 GCA_048550095.1 Gammaproteobacteria bacterium | reverse complement strand
GCACGCAGCGCGAATCCGGCGAGCGCCGCAGAAAAGTGCGTGCCGGCGACGTCGACAGTGTCGCCGCGCAACTCATCGGCGAGAGCTGGATACGGGGTGCGGCGTAAGCGCGCCATCGCAAAGAACAAGCAATATCGGGAAACCATGGACCAAGCAGCCATCCATTACGAGCAGCTGACATCGAGCGGGCAACTCCGACACCTGCTGAAGCTCGAGGGACTCGACGCATCGATTATTCTCGATCTGCTGACGCGCGCGCAGGGCTATATCACGCCCAGTGGCCAGAAGCCGGCGCGGGATGATTGCCTCGCCGGGCGCACGATCGCAAACCTGTTCTTCGAAGCGAGCACGCGCACCCGGGCCTCGTTCGAACTGGCCGCAAAACGCATGAGCGCTGACGTCCTGAACCTCGACGTCAATACGTCATCGCGCAAGAAGGGCGAGAGCATTCTCGACACGATCTACACGCTGCAGGCCATGCAGGCGGACATTTTTGTCGTGCGCGATGCGTCCGCCGGCATTCCGGAGTTGATCGCGACCGAGGTCGAACCCCATGTCAGTGTGCTGAACGCCGGTGAATCCGACGTGTCTCACCCGACGCAAGGGTTGCTCGACCTGCTGACGATTCGCCAGCACAAGAGCACCTTCGACGGACTCGTCGTCACGATCATCGGCGACATTGCGCACTCCCGCGTTGCGCGGTCACTGACCGAGGGTCTGCGCATCGTCGGGGACAGCGAAGTGCGGCTGTGTGCACCAGAAGGCCTCGAGCCCAATCCCGACTATTATCCGGGCGCGATGATCACCAACGATATCGATAGTGCGACCCGAAATGCGGACGTGATTGTCACGCTCCGCATCCAGCGAGAACGAATCAAGGAACAATCCAGCCTGATGACTAGTCACGAGTATCTGAATCAATACGGCCTGACCGAGGAGCGACTGGCCCTCGCGAAGCCGGATGCCATCGTCATGCACCCCGGTCCCATGAACCGGGACGTCGAGATCGCGAGCTCGGTCGCCGACGGGCCGCAGAGCGTCATCACGCAGCAGGTCACGAACGGCCTCGCGGTGCGAATGGCCATCCTCGCAGCCATCAGCTCCTGCCCGTCCGACTTGTGAGTAAACTCAACCGCGATACGATCTGCGTCGAGGACGCGGAAGTCCTGGAGCACCGCGCGTACGCCAACGATCAGTACGTGCTGCGCCTCCGAGCGCCCGATTGCGCGGCGCGCGCCACCGCCGGCAGCTTCGTGCACTTGCGCTGTTCGGAAGAAGTCCCGATGCGTCGACCGCTGTCGATCATGCGGGCCCGACCGGACGAGGGCTGGATCGAGGTCCTGTACAAAGTAATCGGACACGGGCTGCAGCGTCTCGCCGAAGTTCGGCCGGGCGACCGAATCAGCATGCTCGGCCCGATCGGCAACGGTTTCAGCATCGACCAGGAGAACACGACCGCGCTGCTGATCGGCGGCGGTGTCGGCATTCCGCCGCTCGTTTTCCTGGCCGAACAAATCGCCGCGACGAAAGCCCCGGTCAAAACGGTCGCGATCCTGGGGTCCGAGATCCCGTTCCCGTTCGACCTCGTGGAGAGCGAGTTCGCGCTCGAAGGCAGCCCGGCCACGGCAACCATGGCCCTCGCCTGCCTCGAACAAATCGGCATCCCGTCGCGCCTCGCAACGAATGCCGGCTATCCCGGCTGCTACGCAGGCTTCGTGACGGACCTGTCACGCGAGTGGCTGCAGTCGCTGCAGAAAGAAGAACTCGCAACGATCCAGGTCTACTCATGCGGCCCCGGGCCGATGCTGTACGCCGTGGCCAAACTCGCCGCCGAGTTCGGTCTGCCGACACAGCTGTGTCTCGAGGAATACATGGCCTGCGCGGTGGGCGGCTGCGCCGGCTGCGCGGTCGAAATCCAGACCCCCGACGGCCCCGCCATGAAACGCGTCTGCGTCGACGGGCCGGTCTTCGCCGGAGATACGGTCTATCCGGAGCTGGCCGGACCATAGATGTGACCTCCGGATCGTGTCGGAGACTTCAGTTCCGACAGGAACTTCGATGGGCAAATATCACGGCCGGCAGGGACTCCGGGCAGGGGTCCTGAGACACGCCGTAAATACATCCCTGTAGGCTCGAGCGCGGCGTCCCTGCCGCGCACGGTCTCAGGACCCCTGCCCGGAGTCCCTTCGACGCGCTTGTCGTGAATTTTCGCTCCGAACCCGCCGTTCGCCCCAACCGCCAATCACGCGCTTGTCGCGTTTCCGAATTCCGACGAGGGCCACGGTAGTCGTCACGATCGTTCCGGAGTGACGACCCGCCACCGGCTGACGCGGCGGCGACGGTAGTGTGAGATTCCTTTCCGAGACTGTGGCGCGCAGGGACGCGCGCCCCAAGCCTACAGGGATGTATTCACGGCGTGTCTCGGAAAGGAATCTCACACTGCCTCAGGGCACGAACTCCGCCCCGGCACGATTCTGCCGACGAAACTAAATATCGCGCACTGACCGGAACGCGACGACCCACCCCTCACCCGAAGTGAATCTGCGCCTCGAGGTTCGACCGCGAATCCGCGTTCGCCAGCGCCTCGTCCATCGACACCTTGCCGTCGTGATAAAGCTTCAGCAACGACTGATCGAAGGTCTGCATGCCCTGCTCGGTGCTCTCGTAGAACGACTCCTTGACCTTCGCGATGTCACCCTGCTGAACCAGTTCGGCGATACGCGGCGTGTTCAGCATGATCTCAATCGCCGCGGCGCGCTCGCCGCTGACACCCCGTACCAGGCGCTGTGAGATGATCGCGCGCAGGTACTGCGACAGATCCATGTAGACCTGCGGGTGATTCTCTTCCGGGAAAATATTGATAATGCGGTCGAGCGTCTCGGCCGTGTTGTTCGAGTGCAGCGTCGAGATGACCAGGTGACCGGTGCCCGCCAGGTCGATCGCGGCCTGCATCGTTTCACGATCGCGGATCTCGCCGATCAGGATTACGTCCGGCGCCTCACGCATGGCGCTTTTCAACGCGCGAGAATAAGACTTGGTATCGGTGCCGATCTCGCGCTGGTTGATGATCGAGCGCTTGTTCTCGTGCAGGAACTCGATCGGGTCCTCGATCGTGATGATGTGCGACGAGGTCTTCTCGTTGCGATAGTTGACCATGCCGGCCAGCGTCGTGGACTTACCACAGCCCGTCGCGCCGACCATCAGGATCAGGCCGCGACGAAACATCACGAGTTCCTTCAGGATCGGCGGCATGTTCAAATCGTCGAGGTTCGGCATGTCCGTGCTGATGTAGCGCATGACCATCGCAATGTTGCTGCGCTGGTGGAAGACGTTGACGCGGAAGCGGCCGAGACCCGGCTTGGAGATCGCGAAGTCGATCTCGAGTTCCCGGCTGAACTCCTCCATCTGGTCTTCGGTCATCAGCTCAAGCGCCGCCTGCTTGATCATCTTCGGCGTCAGATCGAGTTTGTTAACCGGCATGATTTTGCCGTCGATCTTGATCTTGACCGGCGCATGGCAGGTCAGGAACAGGTCGGAAGCATTCTTCTCGACCATCAGGTTAAACAGCGGCTGTACGTTCATTCAGTCTGATTCCCGTTGGCGTCCTTAACACACGTGACGATCAAAATGCGCGGCCTTCTTCCTCTTCGTTCGCCAGGCTCAGGCCCTTCGCGCGCTCCTCGGCATCGTCGACATCGCGTTTGCCTTCGAGCTTGATGCGCAGCCGCAGCTCATTCTTAGAGTCGGCGTTGCGCATCGCTTCCTCGTAGCTGATCTTGCCGGCCTCGTACAGATCGAACAGGTCCTGGTCGAAAGTCTTCATGCCGAGTCGATTCGACTTAGCCATGACTTCCTTGAGCTGCGCGACCTCGCCCTTGAAGATCAGGTCCGAGATCAACGGCGACTTCAGCATGATCTCCATCGCCGCCACGCGGCCGGTACCACCCTCGCGCGGCAGCAGGCGCTGCGAAATCATCGCCTGAATATTGAGAGACATATCCATCAGCAGCTGATTGCGCTTCTCTTCAGGAAAAAAGTTGATGACACGGTCGAGCGCCTGGTTGGCGCTGTTCGCGTGCAACGTGGCCAGGCACAGGTGGCCGGTCTCGGCGAACTGGATGCCGAACTCCATCGTTTCGCGATCGCGGATCTCGCCGATCATGATGACGTCCGGCGCCTGGCGCAGCGTGTTCTTCAGCGCAGCGGACCAGGACTCGGTGTCGACGCCGACCTCGCGTTGCGTGACGACACAGGAATTGTGCGGGTGCACGTATTCCACCGGATCCTCGATCGTGACGATGTGCCCATGCGAATTTGCGTTGCGATGCCCGACCATGGCCGCGAGCGTCGTCGATTTACCGGAGCCTGTTGCGCCGACGACGATGACGAGGCCACGCTTCGTCATGACAATATCTTTCAGGGTTTCGGGAAGCTCGAGTTCTTCGACCGTCGGAATCTGCGTGATGATCTGTCGCAGCACGGCGCCTACCGCGCCCTGCTGGATGAACACGCTGACGCGAAAACGGCCGATGCCCTGCGGGCTGATCGCGAAGTTACATTCCTTGGTCGCATCAAACTCGCGCGCCTGCTTGTCGTTCATGATCGAACGAACGATTATCGCGCTCTGCTCCTTGGTGAGTTCCTGCTCGCTCGCGCGGTGGATCTCGCCGTCGACCTTGATGGCCGGCGGGAATCCTGCAGTGATGAAGAGGTCCGAGCCACCCCGGTCGACCATCTTCTTCAGCAGGCCCTGCATCAATCGTGTTGCTTGATCGCGCTCCATTCTAATTCCCTCGTTAGTGCTCCGACTTTCCGTGTCACGCTCGATCGAGCTGGCAGGTCAGACTGGATCTAGAAGTTCTCCTTGATGGCCGCCTTGAAGCGCGCCTCTTCCTTGGAGATGACACCCCGTGTCAACAATTCCTGCAGGTTCTGGTCGAGCGTCTGCATGCCGGCCGCCTGACCGGTCTGGATCGCGGAGTACATCTGCGCGATTTTGCCTTCTCGAATCAGGTTACGAATGGCCGAGTTGCCGATCATGATTTCGTGCGCGGCGACGCGACCTCCGCCCGTGCGCTTCAGCAGCGTCTGCGAGATGACGGCGCGCAGCGACTCGGACAACATCGAGCGAACCATCTCCTTCTCAGCCGCCGGGAAGACGTCGACGACACGGTCGATGGTCTTGGCGGCGGAGCTCGTATGGAGCGTGCCGAACACGAGGTGACCGGTCTCGGCCGCCGTCAGCGCCAGGCGAATCGTCTCGAGATCGCGCATCTCACCGACGAGCACGACGTCCGGGTCTTCGCGCAACGCAGATCGCAGCGCTTCGGCAAAGCCGAGCGTGTCACGATGAACCTCGCGCTGGTTGATCAGCGAGCGCTTGCTCTGGTGCACGAACTCGATCGGATCCTCGATCGTCAGGATGTGATCCGGCTTGTTGTCGTTGATGTAGTCGACCATCGCGGCGAGCGTCGTCGACTTACCCGAACCGGTCGGCCCGGTCACGAGTACGATACCGCGCGGATACATCGAGATATCCTTGAAAATCGCCGGGGCCATCAGGTCCTCGAGCGTCAGGATCTCGGAAGGAATGGTACGGAACACGGCGCCGGCGCCGCGTGCCTGGTTGAATGCATTGACGCGGAACCGCGCCAGCTGCGGAATCTCGAACGAGAAGTCGGTCTCGAAGAATTCTTCAAAGTCCTTCCGCTGCCGGTCGTTCATGATGTCGTATATCATGCTGTGCACTTCTTTATGCGACAGCTCCGGCATATTGATGCGTTTGACGTCGCCGTCGACACGAATCATCGGCGGCACGCCCGCCGAGAGGTGCAGGTCGGACGCGTTGTTCTTAACGGAAAACGTCAGTAACTGGGCAATATCGACAGCCATTTATCTCCCCAAATCAACAGTTTGCTCGTCTGCAGCACCCTATGATTTACCATAAGGGTACGAGCGTTGGAACATAGTATACGGACCCGGAGACTGCGGATCGTGACGCGAATCACGGAACAAATAGAGCGCGTGCGAGGACGTGTCGAAAATGCGGCAGAGCGCTCAGGACGCGACCCCCGGAGCATCCGGATCGTCGCCGTCAGCAAGAAACACCCCCCATCCGCTATCCGCGAGGCGCAGGCCGCCGGGCTGCGCCGATTCGGGGAAAATTACGTCCAGGAGGCGCTGCCGAAGATCGACGAGATCGAGGCGCCAATCGAATGGCACTATATCGGGCCGATCCAGTCGAATAAGGCTGCCCCGATCGCGGAGCATTTCGACTGGGTGCACACCGTGTCGAGCGCCAAAGTCGCGCGGCGGCTATCCGCCCGGCGCCCCCCAGAAAAAGGCGACCTGCAAGCCTGTATCCAGGTTCGCGCAACCGACGCCCCCGAGCGCGCCGGAATCGACGCGGCAGACGTCGAGGCACTTGCCAGCCTGATCGAGCAACTGCCGGGCATTCGGTTTCGGGGCCTGATGATCATGCCCCTGCCGGGTCAGTCGACCGACGCGATTCGCGGGGAATTTGCGCGAACGCGAGAATTGCTGGCGAATCTGAATGAGGCGGGACACGCGGGCGATACGCTGTCGATGGGTATGTCCGGCGACCTCGAAGCGGCGATAATCGAAGGCAGCACGCTGGTGCGCATCGGCACCGACATCTTCGGACCCAGACCCAATGACGGCGAGCAGACAGGATGACCACGGCACAAATCAGAATTGGCTTCATCGGCGGCGGCAACATGGCCTATGCCATCGTCGGCGGACTGCTGCAGGCGGGGCACTCCGCCGCATGCGTGCACGTATCCGATCCGGACGAGGCACAGTTGCAGCGGTTCGAGGATTTGAATCCCGGCATCGTGACCGGCAGCGACAATGCAGCCGCGCTCGAGTCCGCCCAAGTGCTGGTACTCGCGGTCAAACCGCAGCTCATCGACGCCGTCCTGGGCCCGTTGAGCAATGCGGAACGTCCGAACGGACAGCTGGTAATGTCGATCGCCGCCGGCGTGACCCTCGATTCGCTGTTAAGGCGCCTCGCGCCCACGCGATCCATCGTGAGGGTCATGCCGAATCAACCGGCGCTGGTCGGCGCCGGCATGTCAGTGCTGACTGCAACACCGGAAACCACCCTTGAGCAACGTGACCTGGCGCAGTATGTCTCCGAGGCAACCGGACGCGCGGAATGGATCGATGACGAAGGCCTGATGGATGCCGTCACCGCCGTGTCCGGCAGCGGCCCGGCGTACTTCTACCTGCTGATGGAACTGATGGAAGCCACGGCGATAGAAATGGGCCTGTCGCCGCAACTCGCGGCAGCATTGGCACGCCAAACCGCCTTCGGCGCGGGGCGCGTAGCCGCCGAATCGGATCTCGGCCTCGCCAGGCTGCGCGAGAGCGTGACGTCAAAGGGCGGCACCACCGCCGCAGCGCTGGCAACGTTCGAGCAGGCAGGAATTCGTGATATCGTCGACCGCGCCTTGCGGGCCGCGCGGGATCGCTCGATCGAACTGGGCGCGCAAATGTCGGCCGGCAACGACGACTGATTCAACCCGAGTACCGAGTCACGCTATGCAAGATGCTCTGATCTTTATCGGCAGGACGCTGATCGATCTCTATATCATCACGTTCATATTGCGCATGATCATGCAATGGGTGCGCGCCGATTTTCGCAACCCGCTCACCCAGTTCATCCTGCGCGTAACCAATCCGCTCGTCGTGCCGCTGCGGCGGGTCATACCCGCGGTCGGTAACCTGGACACGGCGAGCCTGATCGTGGTGCTCGTGCTGGAACTGCTCGTCACGATCGTTCTGGTCAGCATGACCTGCGCAGGGGAACCGATGATCCTGCAGATCATCACCCTGACGATCCTGCGAACGATCTACCTGGTGCTGCGCGTCTACCTGTTCATCATCCTGATCTATGTGATCCTCAGCTGGATAAGCCCCGGGAACTACAATCCGGCGGCCGCGTTGCTGACCTCAATCGCAGAGCCCATTTTGCGACCGGCGCGCCGGTACATCCCCCCGATTGGCGGGCTGGACCTGTCGGCACTGTTCGCGCTGATCGGCATTCAGGCGGTGACGATGCTGCTACCGATCGGCCGCGTGGCCAGCACGATGGGCTGTTTCTCGGTTGGGCAATTCCTGTAGCCACCCAAACGCCCGGCCCGCTTCTCTCACGGCCGCCGGGACGACACCGAAATTACGATCGATGCGCGCGTGCGGCCGCGCAGCGGGAAAGACATCGGGACAACGGTGGTTTATAGTTTATGCAGCTTTGAAACGTGGTGGGAAAAGAACATGCATAAGATTCGAACACTCCTGACTATCGCGGCAACCGCTCTGATCCTCGCAGCCTGCGGCAGCGATGAATCCACGATTCAGACGACGAGCAGCGGCCCGGCGGCCGAGCCGCCGAACGCTTCGATGAAAGACTTCGGCGACTATGTCATCCACTTCAACGCGATTTCGACCGACCAGCTGCAACCGGAGGTCGCGCGGGCCTACAACATTACGCGCAGCAAAAACCGCGCGATGCTGAATGTATCAATCATCAGGAAGGTCGAAGACACGATCGGCCAGTCCGTGGCGGGCAGCGTCAGCGCGACCGCGAACAACCTGACGGGTCAGCTGAAGAACCTGACTCTGCGGCAGGTCACCGAGGGCGATGCCGTCTATTACATTGGCGACGTGGCCGTGGCCAACGGCGAGACGCTCGTGTTCAACATC
>JBLYYV010000341.1:0-13339 GCA_048550095.1 Gammaproteobacteria bacterium | reverse complement strand
TGTGCGCACGGGTATCGGCTCGGATCCGCGGATCGGCTATGAGTTCATTTATCCCGGGTGTGGCTATGGCGGGTCATGTTTCCCGAAGGACGTCACCGCACTCGCGCATTCCGCAGGCCTGGCCGGTTACGATGCGGAACTGATCCGTGCCGTAGAGTCGGTCAATAATCGGCAAAAGATGATCCTGTTCACCAAGATCAAGAACCATTTCGGGGGTGACCTTGCGGGCAAGACTATCGCGTTATGGGGGCTCGCATTCAAGCCGCGCACCGACGACATGCGCGAGGCTTCGAGCCGCGTGCTGATGGAATCAATCTGGGAGGCCGGCGGCCGCGTGCAGGCCTACGATCCCGAAGCGATGGACGAGACCCGCCGGATTTACGGTGATCGACCGGATCTCACGCTGTGTTACTCGGCGCAAGAGGCAGCTCGGGGTGCGGATGCACTGGCGATCGTGACGGAATGGCAGGAGTTTCGTAGCCCGGATTTCGAGGCATTGTCCGGCGCGCTGAACAATAACGTGATCTTCGACGGGCGGAATATCTACGATCCGGAGACGATGGCGGAGTATGGCTACACGTACTACGCGATTGGCCGACCGTCGAAATCAGCAGAACAGCAGGCGTAAGTCATGAAATTACAACCAGTCATCCTGTGCGGTGGTTCCGGATCGCGGCTGTGGCCGCTGTCGCGCTCCAAATTCCCGAAGCAACTGTTGCCGCTGACGAGCGATCGCTCGCTGTTGCAGGAGACGTGCCGCCGACTGGAGGGCATTAAGCCCGCCCCGGAGGCGCCGATCGTTATCTGCAACGAGGCCCATCGGTTCCTCGTCGCCGGGCAGATCGAAGAAATCGGCATTAATCCGCGCATGGCGCTCGAGCCGAAGGGCCGCAATACGGCGCCGGCCGTCGCCGTGGCGGCGCTGATGGTGCCCAAGCCCGAGCGCGACGATACGCTGTTACTGGTGCTTCCCGCTGATCATGTCATCCGTGATCCGGGCGCACTGGCGACTGCAGTTGGGCTCGCGGCGGATGCGGCTGAGGCGGGTCGCCTGGCGACGTTCGGCATTGTGCCGATGTCCCCCGAGACGGGTTACGGCTATATCAAGGCCGCGGCGGGCGACGGGCCGGTTCTGCCGGTGGATCGATTCGTGGAAAAACCCGATTTCGAGACTGCGCGCAAGTATGTTCAGTCGGGATCGTATTTCTGGAACAGTGGGATGTTCCTGTTCTCCGCGGCCACGTACCTGGAAGAACTCGAGCAGCACGCGCCGGACATGGTGCGCGCATGCCGCGACGCCATCGGCGAACTGCCCGCGGACGGCGGGCCCGTGTCGCTAGACCCGGGCGTATTCGCCGCTTGTCCGGCCGACTCGATCGACTACGCGGTCATGGAAAAGACGACTCGAGCCAGCGTCGTCCCGCTTGATGCCGGCTGGAGCGACGTCGGGTCCTGGGCGGCGTTGCACGATGTGAACGATCTCGACGAGGCGGGCAACGCCCTGTTCGGCGACGTCGTCGCCGTCGATTGCCGGGATTCGCTGGTTCGTGCCGAGAGTCGTCTGGTTGGCGCGGTCGGACTCGAAGGCTGCGTCGTGATCGAGACCAAGGACGCGGTCCTCGTCGCGCCCAAAGACCGTGCGCAGGACGTCAAGAAGCTCGTAGACCAGCTCAAGGCCGGCGAGCGGGAAGAGACGGAGCTGGGCCGCGAGGTGTTTCGACCATGGGGCAGCTACGACAGTCTTGAAAACGCAGAAGGTTTTCAGGTCAAGCGGCTAACGGTGCTCCCCGGGGCTATCCTGTCGCTGCAGTTACATCACCGGCGCGCTGAACACTGGGTTGTCGTCGCCGGCGTCGCCCGCATCACGCTCGACGACGACGTTTTCGACCTCGGCGTCAACCAGCATACGTTCATCCCAGTCGGCGCCCGACACCGAATTGAGAATCCCGGCAGCGAGCTGCTGCATATCATCGAGGTGCAGGTGGGTGACTATCTCGGTGAAGATGATATCGTTCGGTTCGAGGACAAGTACGGCCGCGAGGGCCGTACCGACTAGAACAACAAAGACCGCGCCAAGCGCCGGTCACCGGACGGGAGGAAGCAAATGGCGCGCGAACTCGCCTGTTTCAAGGCCTATGACCTGCGGGGGCGTGTCCCCGATGAACTCAATGAGGATCTCGCGCGGCAGATCGGGCGCGCGTTCGTCGCGTTCCTGAAGCCGTCGAAGGTCGTGGTCGGTCACGATATCCGCCTGTCGAGCCCCGGCATGCTGGCGGCGCTCACCGAGGGACTGCTCGAAGCCGGCGTCGATGTGCTCGACATCGGCCAGTGCGGCACCGAAGAGGTCTACTTCGCGACGGATCACCTCGGCGCATCGGGCGGCGTCATGGTCACGGCGAGCCACAACCCCATGGACTACAACGGCATGAAGTTCGTGCGCGAGGAGGCCAGGCCGATCAGCGCCGACACGGGCCTCGAGGATATTCGCGAGCTGATTCTGGCCGGCGACCTGCCGGTTGCCGACACGCGCGGGACGCGCACCGAGGTCGATGTCACCGGTGCCTATATCGAGCACTTGCTCAGCTACATCGACCTGGCGGAACTGAAACCGCTTAAGATCGTCGTCAATGCCGGCAACGGTGGGGCAGGTGCCAGCGTCGACCTGCTCGAACCGCATCTGCCGTTCGAGTTCGTCAAGATCAATCACGAGCCCGACGGGACTTTCCCGAACGGCATCCCGAATCCGATCCTGCCGGACAATCGCAGCGCGACGATCGAGGCGATCAAGTCGTCCGGCGCCAATCTCGGCATCGCTTGGGACGGTGATTTCGATCGCTGTTTCCTGTTCGACGAGACCGGGGGGTTCATCGAGGGGTATTACATCGTCGGCCTGCTTGCCGATGCCATGCTCGACCTGCACCCGGGTGGCAAGATCGTCTACGATCCACGCCTGACGTGGAATACTCAGGAGATTGTCGAGGCCAAGGGTGGTATTCCCGTGCAGTGCAAATCGGGGCACGCGTTCATCAAAGAGCGGATGCGCGACGAGGATGCGATTTACGGCGGCGAGATGAGCGCGCATCACTACTTTCGCGATTTCTCCTATGCGGACAGCGGCATGATTCCGTGGCTTCTCGTTGCCGGCATCATGTCGCGTACGGGCAAGTCTTTGTCGCAGCTCGTCAACGAGCGTATTGCGATGTTCCCGTGCAGCGGCGAAATCAATCGCCAGGTTGAGGATCCGAAGCAGGTGCTGAAGCTAATTCGGCAGCGCTATGCTGCCGATGCGCTGAGTTTGGATGAAACCGATGGTGTCGGTTTCGACTTTGCCGATTGGCGCTTCAATCTGCGTATGTCCAACACGGAACCCGTGATTCGGTTGAACGTCGAGTCCCGCGGCGATGCCGAGTTGATGTCCGCCAAGACTGCCGAGATTCTCGATTTCATTGAGTCGCTCTAGCGATATAGAAAAGCAGCGCTATTGCCGATTGCGCGAAATTGACCGCGCAAGACCGTTGGATTTTCCATAACGCTATTTCTTCTCCCTCTTGATCGCAGGCGTGGTCAAGCGCCTAAACCTGTCTTGCGCATTATGTTGAAACCGGGTTGAGCATCAATGGCACGTCTCGGATACTGCCTGTCCTTCGATGCAACGTATTCATCGCGCTGGATGTTTGCGTTCATCGAATGCAAGTAAGGGGTTCTTTTTTTACGTAAGTAATCAGCGGTTCTGAAACACGGCAAACCCGCCGAAAGGCGGGGACGCAAAGCTACCGGTCTAAGGGTCTTTCCCGGGAATATCCCGATGGAACACTACGACAGCGGAGCTGCCAGTTCCATACAGCGACCCGATATCCATCGGCCCTGTCGCTCATGCGTCCTGGACTGCGTTCGTCCCTGTCTCAGAGTTGTTGTCGGCTCAGAGGCTGAGGAATGCAGGCAGATAATTTTCTTGGGGTGACTCGCAAGCTCGTCAGCTTTGCGGCGACAATCGTTCTGGCAGGGTGCGGCACCGGCGAAGAAGATGGGATTTCGCCGTCGAGTTATGCCGGTGCTAATCTGATCCAGACAACACTGACGGGTAGTGTGGGCGACGGGCCCATCACCCAGGGCCGTGTCGTGATTCAAAACGCGAGCGGTCAGATCGTCGCGACGCAGCGGAGCAGCGAAACAGCAGAGTACCGGATCCAGGTCAGCGTCAGCCGCGAGGAATTTCCATTAATCGCGCGCGTCGACGACGGCACCGATATTGTGACCGGCGGTCCGCCTTCGTTCGAGCTGTCGACAGCTATCATGGAGCCGGGCGGCGAGCAGATCGTAAACTTGAATCCGTTTGGTACCGTCGCACTAAAGATTGCGTTGCGGATGGAAGGCGGGTTGAACGCGGCTAATCTGTCGCTCGCCGCGGCCACCGTCACGGACTATCTAGGTTTCGGTATCGACGCACATATCGCCGGAAATCCTATGTTCACCGCAATGGATTCGCAGAATACCGCGAGTGTCATTCGTTCGAGTGAGGCATTGGGTGAGGTAATTCGCCGAACCCACGGTGCGTTGCTGTCGACGGGTGAATTCAATAGCCCCGATGAGATCATCGACGCGCTCAGCGCAGACCTCGTGGACGGGTCTCTGGATGGAGTCGGTGCGGACGGCGCCACCCCGCGACTAGCCGCAACGACCAGCATTGCATCCGCACAGGTTATGCTGGAAATCCTGATGAATCGTCTCGAGGTTGACGGTGCGGTGGCCACGCAATCGCTGGACGCTGCCATTCAACAGGTCCTTGGAGTCGATGCAGGGGCGCCATTGACCGGTTCCCTTTTTGCCACGCAGTCCATGCTAACGCAGGCACGGACGTTGATCGAGGCGGCGGCGCAAGTCGACGCTCGCGATATCATCGGGGCCATCGGCGCTTCTCTGGAGCAATTGCAGGCGGGCCAGGGCCCCGGGGCCGTTCGCGAATTACTTCCGGCGGGCGCATCCACGCAGCTGTCGACGACACTCCAGCTGATCAGCCTCGCTTCGCCCGACGAGCTGGCCGCGGTCAATGACGTCATGCGCGATTTTGTGCCGCCGCGTGCTTCTCCGACCAATCGACCACCCATTATTTCCGGTATCCCGGATAGCCAGATCATGTCTGGATCGGCCTACGAATTCCGACCCATGGCAAACGATGCCGACGGAGACCAGATTGTATTTTCGATATCCGGGATGCCGGGCTGGGCGAGTTTTAATGCGGCCAGCGGCGTTCTCGTCGGCACGCCGGGCGAGGGCGATATCGGCGCGTCCCAGCCCATTCTGATTAGTGCGTCGGACGGCGTCGCTGTTGCGACGTTGCCGCCATTTCAAATTACGGTTCTGCGACAGCCGAATCGCGTGCCGACGATCTCCGGTACGGCACCGCCATCGGTAACCGCGGGTAATGCTTATCAGTTTTTGCCGACCAGCGCCGATGATGACGGCGACCAGCTCGAGTTCACGGTGACGAACCTCCCGAGATGGGCGGTCTTCGACCCAGGCAGTGGGCGTCTGTCAGGCACCCCGGCCATCGCAGATGTCGGCGAATACGGGGGGATTCAGATTGGTGTGTCGGACGGTGATGACCGTGCTACGTTGGCGCCGTTTTCGATTAGCGTCAGCGGCACACTCAATGAAGCGCCATCGATCAGCGGGTTGCCGATGTCCGTTGCAATCCTCGGAAACAGCTATGCGTTCACACCTGTCGCAAGCGATCTCGACGGCGACACGCTGACATTCACGATCGAAGGTCTGCCGTCATGGGCCAGTTTTAACCCGGCGTCGGGCCGATTGAGCGGCATACCGACGACAGGGGATGAAGGGACCTATCCGGGTATTCTGATTGGGGTCACCGATGGTCGGGATTCCGCAGCGCTTCCGCCGTTTTCGATCGTGGTCGAGCGCATGCCGAATTCGATCCCGACAATCACCGGCGTCGCCCCGGCAACGCTTATGGTCGGTGAGGCCTACGATTTCACGCCGATAGCGACAGATGCGGATGGCGATGACCTTGTGTTCTCGATTGCGGGTCGGCCCGCATGGATCAGCTTCGACCCGGCAACGGGGCGGCTGGCAGGCGTTCCCGACGCTGGAGACGAGGGCGTCTTCACCGGCGTTTCCATCAGTGTTTCGGATGGACGCGATACTGCGTCACTGCCGGCATTTGCAATCACGGTTGCGCCGGCCCCCAATCGCGCGCCGACGATTTCCGGTTCGCCGAGCCTTGCCGTCACCGCCGGAGCAACATATGAGTTCACGCCGATCGCGGTCGACGACGATGGTGACACCCTGAGTTTTTCCATCGATGGCAGGCCGGCATGGGCGAATTTCAGCGCCGTGACAGGAGCCTTGTCCGGCGTCCCTGCGGTCGACGATATCGGCACGTACACGAATATTCGAATCAGCGTATCCGACGGGCTGGAAACGGTTGCGCTGCCTGCGTTCACGGTATCCGTCGAGGCTCTTCCAAATCGGGCTCCGACGATTTCTGGTACGCCTGCCAGCAGCGTCACGGTTGGATCGCTGTATGCATTTGAGCCGACGGCAGTCGATGCCGATGGCGATGCCCTGAGCTTTGCGGTCTCTGGTTTGCCGACCTGGGCGGAGTTCGACGCGGCGACCGGTCAGTTGTCGGGCATTCCGGCCGTTGCTGATGTGGGCAGCTACGCCGGCATAACAATCAGCGTCACGGACGGCCAGGCGACGGCTGACCTGGCTGCGTTCACGATCGTGGTGAGCGATGCACCGAACCAACCGCCGTCGATTGCGGGCAGCCCCGCAAGCGACGTGACGGTCGATTCGTTGTATCAATTCACGCCTTCGGCAAGCGATGCTGATGGTGACAGCCTCACTTATACGATCGCGGGCCGGCCGTCCTGGGCGAGCTTCGACGTTTCGACCGGGCGTTTGGCCGGCGTGCCAATGACGGGCGATGAGGGGACATATCCCGGTATTCGCATCAGCGTCACCGACGGCATGGATACCGTGTCGCTGCCAGAGTTCGCGATCGTCGTCAGCGGCCTGCCCAACAGCCCACCCGTGATCTCCGGATTGCCCGCGAGTAACGTGACGGTCGGCAGCTCGTATTCGTTCGTGCCGACGGCGACCGACGCCGATGGCGACAACCTGAGTTTTTCGATAATCGGTCAGCCGTCCTGGGCAACCTTCGATGCGGCGACTGGCCGCCTGGCCGGCACACCGGCGGGCGGTGATCAAGGCGTCTGGTCCGGGATCCGGATCAGCGTTTCCGATGGTCGGGAATCGTCGGCGTTGCCCCCGTTCGCGGTGACCGTCGATCCGCTTCCCAACACACCACCGTCGATTTCAGGGACACCCGCCCTGGATGTAACGGTCGGCGACCTTTATTCCTTCTCGCCGTCGGCAAGTGACGTCGATGGCGATAACCTCAGTTTCTCCGTCACCGGGATCCCTTCCTGGGCGAGCTTCGAGAGCGGGACGGGCCGTTTGCTGGGAGTGCCTGCCGACGGCGACGAGGGCGTGTATGCGGGCATTGTCATCAGTGTCTCGGACGCCGACGCGACGACAGCTCTCCCGGCATTTGCGATCACGGTCAATGCGCGTCCCAACCGTCCCCCCAGCATCGGCGGAACGCCGAGCGACCAGGCGGTGGTCGGATCGGGATATACGTTCCGACCGACGGCCAGCGATCCGGATGGTGATAGCCTGACATTTTCGATCACGGGCATGCCTGCCTGGGCGATTTTCGATACCGCGACAGGACGCTTGTCCGGTATTCCTTCAGCTGGCGAGGAGGGCGACTATGCCGGCATCGTGATCAGCACATCCGACGGTCAGGACTCGGCGTCCCTGCCCGCATTTACGATCCGTGTCGAGGAGCCACCGAATACGCCGCCGACGATTTCCGGTCTACCCGGAGCCAGCGTCGAAGTGGCCGAGAGCTACGAATTCCTGCCTGCCGCGAGCGATGCGGACGGAGATTTGCTGACCTTTGCGATCGCCGGTCTGCCCAACTGGGCGGACTTCGATACGGCGACCGGACGCTTGTCCGGGATTCCTTCGCCTGGCGAGGAGGGGAGCTACCCGAATATTCGTATCAGCGTTTCCGACGGCACCGACTCGGCTGCCTTGCCGGCCTTTGCGATTACCGTCAGCGCTTTGCCGAATCGACCGCCGACCATCGATGGCGTACCGCCCACCGAAGTGACCATCGGCAGTGGCTATTCGTTTACGCCGACGGCCGCCGATCCAGATGGCGACAACCTGATTTTCAGCGTGTCTGGTCTACCCGGCTGGGCCAACTTCGACGTGACGTCGGGCGAGCTGTCAGGTACACCGATTGCCGGAGATGAAGGGACTTATACGGGCATACGGATCTCTGTTTGGGACGGCAGTGAGTCGGTCAGCCTCGACGAGTTCGACATCAGCGTCGTCGCCCAGGCGCTGGGCAGCGCGCTGCTGAGCTGGAATGCGCCGACGGACAACGCAGATGGATCAGTGCTGGAGGATCTCGACGGCTTCAAGGTCCATTATGGTACCGAATTAGGCAACTACCCCAACGTCGCAGAGATCGAGAATCCGAGCGTGACCACTTTCCTGGCCGAGAACCTGACTTCCGGCACCTGGTATTTCGTCGTCACGGCCTACGACACGGCCGGTAACGAGAGCGTCTATTCGAATCTGGCCAGCACAATCATTCCCTGACCGTCCGAGCATCTATCGATCTCTGACGCGGCGTCCCGGGGCCGACACAGGTCGCAAGGCGAATTGATCGCCGTCGGCCCGCGGTCGCGCCACGATATTCAGCGCCCGAGAAATCTGCTGAATGTTGAAAGCTTTGCCTGTAGAATAGCCATTATTATTAGGCTCTTATAAAATTTTCCTCATAATATTCTAGTTATCGTGGATCTGGAATCTTTCGCGTTACAGGCTCGAGTAATATCTTTGTGAATCATGCGGTTATCGAACTGTGAAGTTCATCATTGAATATTGTCGAGGTTAGGCGACAATGCACCCTGACCTCGTGAGCGTGCTGCGAGCCATCAGAATAAGAGGAATGATAACGATGGCGGGCGACGGCAACCGGTGCTCGACCGGGCTGAGCCCACATTTCACGATTCATGCCGATCCGTACATAATTGCCGGATTGGTTGCGTGAGTTCGACTGATTCCGGAACAAACCGGCTACGCGTCATCCTGGGGAGTGAAATATGCTGAAGCGAATGAGATACACATGGCTGCTGACGGTGCTGGCGGCGCTGCTGCTGGCGGGCTGCGGATCGAGCGGATCCGCGCTTGAGGAAGACGTGACACCCCAGGTGCAGTCGACGGAGTACCTGATCGGACCCGGCGACCAGATTCAGGTCTTCGTCTGGCGCAATCCCGATTTGACCATCTCGGTACCGGTGCGGCCGGACGGCAAGATTTCGACGCCGTTGATTGAGGATATGCAGGCAGTTGGAAAGTCGCCAACGCAGTTGTCCCGGGATATCGAGGCCGAGCTGGCGCAGTACGTGAAGTCACCGCAGGTGAACGTCATCGTTACCGGTTTCGTCGGCGTGTTCAGCGAGCAGATTCGCGTCGTTGGCAAGGCAGCTGCACCGCGCGCTTTGTCCTATCGGCGCGGCATGACGTTACTCGATGTGATGATCGAAGTGGGCGGACTGGCTGAGGGGGCGTCCGGCAATCGAGCCAAGGTGCTGCGCAGTTACGGCGGGCAACAGCGAGAGGTTAAGGTTCGCATTAACGATCTGCTCGACAAGGGCAAGATCTCCGCCAACCTGAAAATGTTGCCGGGCGACGTACTCATCATTCCCGAATCACGATTCTGACGAGCGGAAAAATGGCATTGGAAGCTGGAAAAAAGGGCCTGGAGACGCCCAGTTTCGCGGATCTCATCGTTGATCTGAAGGAGTTGCTGCGAGGTGCATGGCGCTTTCGCTGGCAGGCAGTTCTGATTGCGTGGGTCCTATGTCTGCCGCTGTGGTTCTTTGTCCTGACGATGCCCGACATCTACAAGGCATCTGGACGGCTGCACATCGATACCGAGGATAGTCTCAGGCCATTGCTCGATGGGCTGGCGATCCAGGCGGATTTGCTCGATGACGTGAATTTCATGTTGAAGTCGATACTAAGTCGACCGACGCTGGAACAGATTGCACGCCGCACGGGCTATGACATCGGTAACCTGGACGCGTCCGAGGAAGAGGCGATGATCGAGAGCCTCGAGGAAGCGATCAGGATGTCGCTCGATCAGAACCAGATCCTCGAGATCTCGGTGAGTGACTCCAATCCAACCATGGCCATGGCCATCGTATCCGTTCTGACCGATGAATTCGTTGAGGGCTTGTTGGGTTCCAGTCGCAGCGATACGCGTTCGGCGCAGGACTTTCTGAATACGAAATTGCAGGAGTACGAGGTTTTGCTCGCCGAGGCGGAGCAACGTCTCGCAGACTTCAAGAAGCGTAACATCGGTCAGATGCCCGGCGAGCGCGGTAGCTATTACACGCGACTGCAGTCTGAAATGCGGGCCCTCGACGATCTCGATTCGCGCATTCGGTTAACCCGGCAACGGCGCAATGACCTGCAGGCGCAAATGATCGGTGAGACCCCGGTCTTCGGCGTCATGGCGCCGGCACCGGGAAGCGGCGTATCCGACTCGCCGCAGATCGCTCAGCTCGAAGCGCAATTGACCGAGCTACGCCTTTCCTACACGGACGAGCATCCGGACGTGATCCGAACCAAGGAACTTCTCCAGGAGCTGCGCGCTGAAAACGCGGCGCTGCGAGCCGGCCGCCCGTTGTCGGAGACGCCGGAGCTCGACCGCAACCCCGTATATCAGCAAATGAAAATGCAGTTCAACCAGGCCGAGATCGAGTTGTCGCAATTCACGACGGAGCGCGCCGAACAGGCACGGGTCGTTGCCGACCTGCGCCAAAAGATTGATACGATTCCGGAGATCGAGGCCGAGCTGACGAGGCTCAATCGTAGCTACGACGTATACAAGTCCCAGCACGAAGAACTGCTTGGCCGCCTGGAGCAGGCCCGGTTGTCGGAAGATGCCGATCGCAGCAATACTTCGATGAAGTTCCGGACGATCGACCCGCCCGCGGTCACGTCCTCGCCGGTCGGTCCCGATCGCGTGTTATTCATGACCATCGCAATGCTGTTCGCGTTGGGTGCAGGCGCGGCGTTTGCCGCGGCTCGCAGTATTACATCGCCGGTATTTTTCTCGGAAGAGAAGCTCGAACGTCGTTACGCGGCGCGCGTGTTGGGGTCGATCAAGAGCCATCAGTCCCCGGCCGAAATTCGTCAGGTGCGCATGAGTTTCGTGATGCTTTCTTTGACGGGCCTGGCGCTCGTGGCATGTTACGGGCTTCTCGTAGCGTTCAATGAACAGGGAGTTCAGTTGGCTGGGCGACTGACGACGTTATTCGGTTAGGCAGGGAACATGAGTATTGTTGAGAAAGCCGTCGGCCGTGCCGACAAACCAAGGAAGGATGGCAGCAAGCCGCGCACGATGATGTCGGGCCCGGTCGCCGAGGTCCAGCCCGTCGAGCCCGAGATCGTTAAGGAAGACGAGGTCTCCATTGTTGTGCGGACGTCGGATCTGGAGGGGACGGGGTTGCTGTCGATTGCGGACAACGCGGCTCTGGCGCAGGATTTTCGGTTTCTGAAGCGCCCATTGCTGGCGCGGGTGTTCGGTGTATCGCGGTCCGGTTCGGCAACGGGCCACATCGTTCAGTTGACGAGCGATCTTCCCGGTGCCGGCAAGTCCTTCGCGGCCTTCAATTTCTCCGTGAGTCTTGCACAAGAGCAGATGATGAAGGTCTTCTTGATCGACGGAGATCCGCTGCGACGTAACCTGACTATGGCGTTGTCGATGCAGGATCAGCCCGGGTTACTCGAGGTTCTGCAGGACCCGTCCATGCTGCTCGAAGATGTCGCATTACAGACGGACTTGCCCAGCTTGCGTTTTATCCCGGCGGGTCAGCCGCGACCCAACTCGACGGAGCTTCTGTCGTCGCGGCGAATGGTGGAAGCGCTTAAAGCACTTGACGATCCCGACACGATAGTTCTGCTGGACTCGCCGCCAATGCTGCTGACGGCTGAAGCCCGCGTATTGGCGGAGCAGGTGGATCACACACTCGTTGTCGTCGAGGCCGGTAGTACGAGCGTCGCGAATGTCGATGCAGTTCTCAAGCTGCTTAAGGAAGCTGAGGCAAACGTCAGCTTCATACTGAATAAGGCTCCGCATTCCAGCAAAGAGCGGGATGCGGCCTATTATGGCTACGGCTACGGATACTAGAGCCTGGTGGCTAGCGCGGATCTGAAAATAACCAGTTACCGACTGCTTTGGGGCTGCGCCTGCTTCGTGATGTGGCTGTCGCCATGGAATGAAGCGGCCAGCGCGGACTACGGCGCGGAAATCGCACTCGTAGAAGGCTATACCAGCAATATTTTTCTTGCACCCGAGGGCTTTGAGCAGTCGGAGTGGCTTACCGTTATCGTTCCGCGGTTCTATACCGATCTGGAACGGCCACAGTACGATCTCGAGTTCGACTATCGAATGGAGGCGCTGTTTTATTCCGATTTGTCGGAGTTCAACGAAGCCTATAGCGATCTTTGGGCGCGAGGGAGCTTTGATCTGGTTGATGAGAAATTGAGTCTCATGGGGCTGACGAGGTTCACGCAGGTTAATATCGATCCCGAGGGCCGGCTTCCCGATAACAACGTGAATCTTACCGGTAATCGCTCGGATGCTTTCGCTTGGGAGATCGGCCCACGCTGGAATCAGCCGCTGCTCGGAAACTCTGAGGTGGATGCTCACTATTACGTGGGCACGATCAATTACGATGACGCCGATACCCAGGGTGTCACGACCCAACGAGCTGAGATCTGGTTTCGTACTCTCGACCGGTCGGCGACCCCGGTCACTTATGAGTTGTTCTATCGCTATCAAAATTACGATTACGACGTAACCGGCGTTACGCAGTTTCAGCGGTTGTATCTGGAACTCAGCTATTCAGAGCGGCCTTTGTTTCAACCGACCGTAATCGTAGGTTCTGAAAGCAACCTCGTCACTAACGATGGTTTACTTGACGAGCCCTACTGGGAGGCGGGGTTTAGAAGTGCCGTAAGATCTAACATCTTCGAGGCGTTTTACGGGCGCAGGTTTTACGGGCCGACATACCGTTTGCGCTGGACGCGCACTACCCAGAAATCCGACTTCTGGGCCGACTATCGTGAGACTCAGCAAACTCCTGAAAGCGGCGCGATCGACGATATCGTAGCCGATGTCGACGCCGGTATCACGCCGTCTGCGGGACAGTCGCTAACGCCC
>JBLYYV010000340.1:0-6694 GCA_048550095.1 Gammaproteobacteria bacterium | reverse complement strand
CGTCGGGCGCGTCGACCGACGTATCTTCTCCATTTAAATTGAAATTAATCAAATACTTAAAGAGACTAACTATAAATTAATTGAAGCACGGCGGGCTCAGTCCAGGTGCAGCGCCCCGGGATTCATCAGGCCACTCGGATCGAGGCTCCGCTTCAGATCGCGGAGCAACCGCTCGGCCTCGCCCTGCCGTTCACGCAGGTAAGGATAGCTCTTGCCGACCTGCATATGCACCGCACCGAGATCGGTGAAGATCTCCTGAATCTTGCTCCGCAGTTCAGCGACCAGCTCACGCCCGGCGGGGTTCGCCGGATACTCCGGCAGCATGTCGAGGTATTCCTGCGGCAGGTAACGCTTGTGGTACGGCGTGCGGTCGTCTTCCCAGTAAAACACCGGCTCGTAGAGAAAGCCGTTCGTGCTGATGCTCGTGAACATCGCCGCTTTCTCGACCTTGTGCTCCTCCATGCGCGCCTCGTTCTCAGCATGGAGTTTCGCGATGCGCGCGTGAAATTCCTTCAGCTTCGAGAACGGCAGGATGCCGTGCATCGGCACCCAGCGCTGACCGCGCGGCCCGAGAATCGGGTACAACGGAATGAATGGCATCGCGCGCAACACCGTCGGGATCGTATTCGCGATCTCGGTGCCATGCTCGGCCGCGGCCGCCCGGACGTCCTTGAGCTTGGCCTTGACCTCGGCGCGGCTCGCGCCCTCGACGACGAAATGCGCCGAATAATCGAATCCGGACAGAAAACGCTTGCCGGCCGCCGCCATCTTCACAACTCGAGTCAGGCCGTCGACCGGATTGGTCGACGTTTTCAAGACGGCCAGGACCGCCTCGACGGCATCCTTCGTGCTGGCGCTGCCGAGTTGGCCTTGCTGCAGCTTGGGATCGAGCCCGAAGTTATCGGCGACGACGCCCGTGCGCGCCGCGGCCGACATGCCGGCGGACATAGAGTCGAAGTCATTGAAGCCGAACGACGCCGCAGCCGTGTGCTTGGGCGCCGGAACCAGCCGCAGCGTGATGCGCGCCTTGATGCCGAACGCGCCGGCATCGCCGGTGAAAATACCGGTCAGATCGGGGCCGTAGTGGCGAAAGAAAGGCGACGCCGTATTCAGCGCCTTCGAGCCCGTGCTCAACAGGTCGCCATTGGCCAGAACGATGTCGAACGACAGCACCGTATCGGCGGAGCAACCGTAGATACCCGAGCCGAGGCTCACGCTGTTCTGGGACATCGAACCACCGACCGTCGCCTTCAGACCCGAGAACGGCCCCCAGAACGCCGTGCGCAAGCCTTTCTGGGCCAGTTCGGCCGTCATGTCCGCCCAGGTGATGCCGGGTTCGACGGTGACGTACATATCCTGCTCATTGATCTCGAGCACGCGGTTCATTCGACCGGTGTCGATGAGCAGCGACTGCGGCGTCGCCGGAAGAAACGCGTCCGTATACGATGCGCCGCCGCCGCGGGGTACGAGGGCCACGCCCGCAGCCGACGCGATCCGCGCGATTTGCTGCACGTCTTCGACGGAACCCGGCTGCACCACGGCGATCGGCATCTCGCGAAATCGGTAAACGTCCATCGCGAAAAACTCGCGGTCGGCATCGTCGATCAAAACGTGCTCGGCGCCAATCGCCGAACGCAACTGACCAAGAATATCGTTACTTTCCTTTAGGTTGGCAGACATTTATAAGACCTATTCTAGTTATTCCCGGCGCCGGCCGAGGACTGGGTTGCGATGTTGCTATTGTGCCCGATGTCGACCGTCACTTTCAGCATCTCGGCAATCGCCGCGTGCCAGCCTGACTCGTCCGCAGGCACGAGGTGATACGTCGCCCGCGGATTCATCGCCACCGCTCTCTCCGCCCGTGCCTCATGACCGTTGCCGGCCCGCGCGCAGATCGCGATATCGCATACGACTTCCGTGAACGGACTCTGGCAGTCGGCGGTCAACAGCTCGCGCACCAGCCGCGGAAACGCGACTCCCGCCTTCAACACGTCGATCGTCCGTGCCTGAATCCGCTCGGGCCGAATGTCCGGCTCGCGCGTCAAGGCGTTCTGCGGGTGCGGCTCGTTCCAGGGCCAATAGAGCTCGCTGTCGCGCGAAAAATACCAGGCTTCGAGCAGGTGCTGCCCATAATCGCCGGGCATCAGCTTGGGCGCGTACGACGCGGACAAGCGCTCGCGCTCGGTTTCGCCGAAGAACCACGGGTCGATCAATACCAACTGATCGACGATCATGTCGTCCGAGTAGCCGAGCGCGGACGCGATCAGCGCGGACGCGCCGACGGCGACGACGTCCACAGCCGGGATATCCAGATCCTGCAGCACAAGGCCGAGCAGGATCGCGATGGCGTCGGCGGAATACACCGGCAGCTGCAGCTCACCCGTGTCGCCATGCCCGGGCAGATCGATGATCAGCACCTGGCGATGACCGGCGGTTGCATCGACCAACCGGCGCGCGAGCGGCTCGAGTTCCGCCGACGACGACCCGGCGTCGTGCAACAGCAGGATGGGGCGTTCGTCGCCCGCAGCGGAACACCGCAGAAACACGGAGCCGGCCTCGGTATTCACGACCGCTTTTCGCAATACGGCGTCGCAGTCGCCGACGGACGCCCGCGGAATGTCGACCACCGCGGGCGCGTGTTCACGCAAATAGCTCACCGTCATCTCCTGCAGCGTCGCGAAGTCGTCGAACACAGCGCGCGTGACGCAATCCGGGAACTCACCGACGCGTTCCGGATGCGGCGTCAGCGGATCGGGCTCGAAGTTGACGAGATAGATGGGCGCATCGACGTGCGGCAGGCGCTCGCGAGTCGGGTAGCGGAACGCGGCCTGATAGCCGGGTCGTCCGCCCTCTTTCGCGCGCAGGAAGTCGACGAGGTACGGGTGCAGGTAGCGGCCATCGTGCAGATCCAGCGCCATGCGCGCATCCGGCGTCTTGCGATACCAGGGGAAGAACAGCGTCTGATCCCGCAGGCGCGCCCAAAGCCAGGGCAGATGAGCGCCCTCGGCGGTGACCTCGGGCAGCACGTTGTAATGCCGGAGCAGATCCGCGAGTTCGTCGCCTTCCATGCAGACGAGGCCGTTGATGACGGCGGCCGCGCAGCGCTCCGGATACCGGCAGGCGAACTCGAACGCGACGATCGCGCCGGTGTGGAAGCCATACAGAAGTACCTGGTCAAGACCGAGGGCCGTCACGACGCGCTCGACCGCAACTGCCAGGTCACTCACCTCCGGTTGCTCGAGCGGCAGCGGATCGGACAGGCCGTAGCCGGGCATGTCGATCCCGATCACCGTGAAAAACTGCGCGCACGCCTCGATGTCGGTCGCCATTTCTGCCGACGAAGTCGGACTCTGGTGCAGCAACACGAGCGGCGGGCCGGACCCGGCCAGACGGATGTGGACCTGGCTATCGCCCAGGTTGACGAAGTGCCGCGTGATCGCGGGGCTCTGGATTTGCTGATACATGAATCCCTACCCGCGTCAGCCGACGATCTGCTTCGCGCCCGGAATCGGCCAGTCCTTCCAGACCTTGATGACCCCATCCTCTACGAAGAAGTGCCCGACGATATGAAAGCGCATGCTCGGTGCCTTGCTGCCCTCCGGCGCGTTGAAGTGGTCGATGCGCTCATTCAGCACGACGGGCCCGATTACATAGGAACGCAGCATGTCCCAGCGAATCGACTCCAGGCTCTTCATCCAGCCGCCCATGCGCTCTTCGAACTCGTCCCGGGACTCGATCAGCGGCTGACCCGGCGCGATCTGGTACAGCAGATCCTCCGCCAGGTAGGGCCGCAGGGCCTCGGCGTCGCGCAGCGACCAGTCGCGGCAGAAATTATTGACGAGCGTCTCGTTAGCGATTTCGAGCTCGGTTTTCGGGGGGGCGTCGGTTTGCGTCATCGGTGTCCCTCCACAAGTAGTCGGCGCCTGTGAACTAAGGCTCGGCGGAGCAAGCAAACCGGCGCGCAGAGCGCGACGATTCATCAGGGATAATATCCAAGACCACTTGAGATTTATTATGTAATTATTTGATTTAGAAGATTCTAGATGATTCTAGACGATCCGGGAATATAGGTCATCTGCGCATCGTTGCGGAGCAGCAGGTTGCGCGCCGTCCATTCGTCGGCGGGGTTTCGCTCACCGAGCCAGTTGAACTCTCCGCCGACGTAGATCGCCACCGGGATGCCGCCACGGTACAGCAGCCGGTTGCGGGTGGTCGCCGGAACCCGGTTACCGGGCGTGACGATACCCGCCAGGTTCAGTGGGTCTGCGGCCGAAATCAGCATCTGACGCGAGTCTCCATCCGAACCGGCCCGGTTGACCCGGCGCAGTTCGTCGACGGCATCGGGCCAGGCGAACTGCTCGCCGGCGAAACTCGATACGAAACGCCCCCCGCGAATCTCGCCGCGCGCCTCGAGACGCCGGTAGATTCTCCACAGCTGCCGCCAGGGCGGCAGGCGGCGCGACTCTCGCTGCAACAGGTGGCGAAACACGACCCCGTAGCGATCCAGCAGTGTCAGCGCGACCTGCTCCGCATCCGCATCGGTCCAAGCATCCTGGCCCACGGACTCGCCCGCGGCGACATCGGCGAGCAACGACCAGCGCCCCGCCGCATCGACGCTGGCCCTGCCGCGGCGCCTCGGCCGGGAAAAACTGGCCCGTTTCGACGCTGGCGTGATGAGCGCGCGCAACCCGGCGAAGCTGTCCGAGGTCACCAGCCCGTTCGCGACCAACTCGCCGAGCGCCGACTCCACCTGGGTGCGCAGCAAACCGGTGAGTTGCACCAGGTCGCTGAAGAACGTCGCGCGGTTTTCCTTGAGTGCCGCCTGAACGCGACTCGCGTCCGACGACAGCTCCGGCTCGCCGCGTCGCTCGAACAACGGCTGCCAAACGTCCTGCGCCGAGCGGTCGATCAGCGCGACCGACGTGTTGCGGACCGGACCCGACTTGCGGCCCGGCGCCGCTTCGAGCCCCGCCCGCCGCCACATGTACTCGCCCGAAATGAGCACCTCGTCGAGATAGGTGTGCAGGAATCCGCGTACCCGGTGCGGCAGTAGCGCGCTCTCCCACGCGCTCGCGGGACATGCGAAGCCCTGCAAACGGTCCAGCGCCCGCCGGACGCCGTCGGGCCCTTCGGTATCCTCCGCGCCGATCTCGTGCCAGTCGAACAGGAACCGCATGAAGGTTGCCGGCGAAACCGGCTCGACCTGCCGCCGCAATGTCTTGATCGTATGCCGGTTGATGCGCGCCAGCAGCCGGCGCTCGCACCACTCTTCGCTGGTCGTTTCACGAAACTTACCGCGCATCACAAACCCTTCTAACTCAAGAGCTTGCAGAGCATTATTAATGTCTATTAAAGACAGCCCCAATGGCTCGGCGAGCTCACTCGCCGTCACCGGGCCGAGGGTCTCGAGCCGGCTGCGAATCAGCTCGACCAGCGCCGCTGCGGAGCCGCTGGCGCTCGCACCGCGCACGCCATCCACCGCTACAATCGGCGGGTCGAGGCGCACACCGGGGTCGACCTGCTGTAGCTGACCGAGCCGTTCCGCAGCCACCCAGATGCGACTTCCGCCGGCGATCTGTGCAACCGTCGCCCGCCGCGACTCGACGAGTGTTGCGAAGTGTTCCGTCCAGCCGACGCCACGCGACGCCACTTCCGTCTCTGTGATGAAGCCGCTGAGGACCAGGGCGTCGTGCAACTCGTCCGGGTTGCGGGCCTCGGGCCAGGCCTGTTCGCAAACGGCGTCGATCGCGTCCGGGCTCAGTTGCGCGAGATCGGCTGCCTCGTCGGGATCGAGCATGTGGCGGGAACGGATGGCCTGCGTCCGGCGCTCCTCGGCCGGGGCATCGTCGAGGAATGCGAACGGCCTTGCCGTAATGATCTCCTGCGCCAGCGGCGAAGGCGTTGGAACGTCGCGAGTCGTGATCTGCACCGCGCCGTTCGCGATGCGCCCCAGCAGACGCTCCAGCCCGTCGATATCCATCAACTGGTTCAGGCAATCGTCGAGCGTCTGCTCGACGAGCGGGTGGTCGGGTATTTCGCGGTCGCCGGCGATGTTTTCGGCACACGCCAGCTGGTCAGGAAAGACCACCGCCATCAGGTCCTCGCCGTCGTTGCGCTGGAATACCGGGGGCACCTTCTTGCCGTTGCGGTTGCGGCGCACGGCAAGCGCAATACTGGCTGACCAGCGCCAGTGCGTCGGGAACATCGGCGCGGCCAGCAAGGCCTGCGTCAACACCTTGCGCACCGTCGCCTCCTTCAGGTAACCGGCGACCTCATCCAGCGGGAAGCTATGCGTCGGGCCGAGCGACAATACGATGCTGTCCTCCAGGGCGGCCGCCTGCAGTTCGAAATTGAACTTGCGACAGAAACGCTTGCGGATCGCGAGGCCCCACGCGCGGTTCAGCCGGGAACCATACGTCGAGTGAATCACCAGGTGCGTATCGCCGACCTCGTCGAAGAACCGCTCGAACACGATCTCGTCCTGCGTCGGCAGCGCGCCGAGCGACGCCTTGGCGGTGGCGAGATAGTCGACGAGTTGCCCGGCTGCGCTGGCCGTCAGGCCCAGTGTTTCTTCTGCCCACGCCCGCGTGGCGTCGAGCCCGCCTTCGAGTTGCGCAGCAATGTCGCGGCGAAGCCGCGACACCGCATACGACAGTTCGTCCGTGCGTCCCGGCGCCTCGCCGAACCAGAACGG
>JBLYYV010000339.1:0-7746 GCA_048550095.1 Gammaproteobacteria bacterium | reverse complement strand
CGGCGAACGACAGCCCCTATGGTTCGTTGCTGATGACGGGTGCCGGCATGTCGCTGCAACTGTTGACGCAAAAATATGGCCGCGACGCAGAGCGGGAGTCCGATCGCTACGGCATGCTGTACATGTCACGTGCCGGCTACAATCCCGCGGCGGCCGTCGACCTCCAGGAGACCTTCGTGCGCTTGTCCGAAGGACGCGAGACCAGTTGGCTCGAAGGCCTGTTCGCCAGCCATCCGCCGTCGCAGGAACGCGTCGACAGAAATCGCGCGATGCTCACGGAACTGCCGCCGGGCGGGGAGCTCGGCGTCGAGAATTATCGCCGGACGATGAGCCGGCTCGTCGCGACGCGCGAAGCTTATTCCGCCCATGACCAGGGCAGGAAGGCGCTCGCCGCGGGCGACCTGAACCTGGCGCTCGCGGAAGCGAAACGGGCATTGGCCGCAGAACCCGACGAGGCGCTCTTTCATGTCCTGCGCGGAGACATACGCGCCGCACAGTCGCGGTGGGACGATGCGCTGATCAACTATCGACGAGCGGTCGATCGGAATCCCGGCTACTTCTATCCGTATATGCGGCGCGGGATTGCTTTCAGGCAGGTCGGCGACACCAGCCTGGCCGTCAGCGACCTGGAGCGCAGCATTCAATTGCTGCCGAGCGCCCCCGCACTGAACACCCTGGGCGAACTCAAGCTGGAACGCGGCGAGCGCGACGTTGCCATGGAACTGTTTCGTGCGGCCGCGGAATCAGACTCTCCGGACGGGCGAGCCGCGCGCGAATCGCTGGCGCGCCTCGAACTGCCGCAGAAACCCTATCGCTACCTCAATACGCGCCTCGGACAGGATGCAGACGGCTCGATCATTGTCGAGATCAACAACCCGACCGGGCTGTCGGTCAACGTGTCGGAACTGACGGTCGAGTATTTGCGCCCGGACGGCCAGACGCAGTCGCGCACGGAAACAATTCGCGGGCGTCTGGAAGCGGGTACGGCCGCACGCATGAAGCTGCCGTTTACGGTCGATGATCCACGGAGATTGCGCGTGGCCGTCACCGGCGCGCAGATTCTGGACTGAACCGGGAAGTTCGTCAGGCGGCGACGGTACCCATCGAGATACCCGGCGCCGGCAGCGTCGATTCGCCCTGCAGATAGGCATCGATCGCGCGGGCCGCGCCGCGACCCTCGTTGATGCCCCAGACGACCAGCGACTGTCCGCGGCGGCAGTCGCCTGCGGCGTAAACGCCCGGCACGCTGGTGGCGAAATGACCATGCTCCGCGAGGTAGTTGGATCGACCGTCGCGCTCGATACCCAGGGCATCGGCGACCGGTGACTCCGGCCCGAGGAAACCCATCGCCAGCAGCACAAGGTCGGCCTCGATGACTTCCTCCGTGCCTTCGATCTCGGTCATCTGCATGCGGCCATCCTGCATGGCCCACTCGACCCGGACGACTCGCAGTCCGGCGACATTGCCGTTGCCGTCGTCGATGAAATCCTTGGACAGCATCGCGTAACGACGCGGATCGATTCCGAACTTCTCGGTCGCCTCTTCGTGGCCGTAATCCGTGCGCTGGATGATCGGCCATTCCGGCCATGGGTTGTTGTCGGCCCGCTCCACCGGCGGCTGCCCGAGCAGTTCGAGATTGGTCATCGCCGCGCAGCCGTGCCGCACCGATGTGCCGATACAGTCGGTACCCGTATCGCCGCCACCGATGACGATGACCTTTTTGCCTGTGGCACTGATGTAGTTGCCGTCCTCGAGGTTACTGTCGAGCAGACTCTTGGTGTTGGCGGTCAGGAAATCCATCGCGAAATGGACACCATTCAGATCTCGCCCGGGGATCGGCAAATCTCGCGGCACGGTCGCGCCGGTCGCGAGCAGCAATGCGTCGTTGTCAGACAGTAGCTGTTGTGGATCGATATCGTTGCCGACGTCCGCACCCGTCACAAACTTGACGCCTTCCTCGCGCAGTATGTCGAGCCGTCGCTCGACGACACCCTGCTTGTCGAGCTTCATATTCGGGATGCCATACATCAGCAGGCCACCGATGCGATCGGCGCGCTCGTAGACGGTGACTTCGTGACCGACCTTGTTGAGCTGATCGGCCGCGGCGAGTCCGGCCGGACCCGATCCGACGATCGCTACATTCTTACCGGTCCTCGTCTTCGGCGGAGTCGCCACGACCCAGCCTTCGGCGAATCCGCGATCGATGATCGCATTCTCGATGTTCTTGATCGTGACCGGCGGCTCGTTGATGCCGAGGACGCACGAGCCCTCGCACGGCGCCGGACATGCCCGACCGGTGAACTCCGGAAAATTGTTCGTCTTATGCAGTCGATCCAGCGCCTCGCGCCAACGGTCGTTGTAGACGAGGTCGTTCCACTCGGGAATCAGGTTGTCGACCGGGCAGCCCGGACCGGACTGGCAGAACGGCACGCCACAGTCCATGCAACGCGCCGCCTGCGTGCGCAGGCGATCGAGGTCTGGCGTGCCGTAAACCTCATCGTAGTCACGGCTGCGCTCGGCGACGTCGCGATAGCCGACAGGCAGGCGCGGAAACTCCTTGAACCCGGTTGGCTTACCCATGTTCAGCTCCCCACCACTTTCTGGCCAGGTTGCTCATCATGCAGTCCGGCCTCGATCTCTTCATCATGCCTGCGGCGTTCCGCCAGCACGCGCTTGTAGTCCCTCGGCATCACCTTGACGAACTTTCCGAGGACACCGGGCCATGCATCGAGCACGCGCTGCGCGACTTCCGAACCGGTCAGGGCCCGATGCTGTTCCACGAGGTCCAGCAATTCGGCGACGTCCTCGTCGGCATCGAGCGGGTCGAGATCGACCATTTCACCGTTGCACTTGGTCGCGAAATCGCCCGCCTCGTCGAGGACATAAGCGACACCGCCCGACATGCCCGCCGCGAAGTTGAGCCCGGTCCCACCGAGGATAACGACGCGACCACCGGTCATGTATTCACAACCGTGATCGCCCACGCCTTCCACGACCGCTTTCGCGCCACTGTTGCGCACGCAGAAACGTTCGGCGGCCTTGCCGCGCAGAAACGCCGAGCCTCCGGTCGCGCCGTACAGCACCACGTTACCGACGATCAGGTTGTCCTGCGCGACGAAACTCGCTTCCTTGTGCGGGTATACGATGACCCTGCCACCCGACAGACCCTTGCCGACGTAATCGTTGGCATCGCCCTCGAGTTCGAGCGTGATGCCCGCCGCGAGGAACGCGCCGAGACTCTGCCCGGCCGAGCCATCCAGCTTGATGTGAATCGTATCGTCGGGGAGACCGTGCTCGCCGTGACGCTTGACCAGCTCGTGACTCAGCATCGTGCCGACGGTGCGATTCGTATTGACGATCGGGAGTTCGAATCGAACCGCCGTGCCGTCATCCAGCGCCGGTTTCGCGAGCTCGATAATCTGATTATCGAGCGCCTTTTCCAGGCCGTGATCCTGCTTCTGCGTGCAACGCACTTCGACGTTTTCGTGCGGGCGAAACGCCGGCGCCAAGATCGGCGCGAGATCCAGACCATCGGCCTTCCAGTGGTCGATCGCCGCGCGCGCCTCGAGCGCCTCGGTGCGTCCGATCATCTCATCGATGCTGCGGAAGCCGAGCTCCGCCATCAGCTGCCGCGCTTCTTCGGCCACCTGGAACAGGTAGTTCACGACATACTCGGGCTTGCCCGCGAACTTCGCACGCAACACCGGATCCTGCGTCGCGATGCCGACCGGGCAGGTGTTCAGGTGACACTTGCGCATCATGATGCAGCCGAGCGTGATCAGCGGCGCGGTCGAGAAGCCGAACTCCTCCGCACCGAGCAGCGCCGCGATGACAACGTCACGGCCTGTGCGCAGACCCCCGTCGGTTTGCAGGATTACACGGCTGCGAAGATCATTCAGCACGAGCGTCTGATGCGTCTCGGCGATGCCCAATTCCCATGGCAGACCCGCATGCTTGATGCTGGTCAGGGGCGATGCGCCGGTGCCGCCCGAGTCACCCGAGATCAGAATATGATCGGCATGCGCCTTTGCTACGCCGGCCGCGATCGTACCGACGCCGACCTCGGCGACCAGCTTGACGCTGATGCGCGCCGACGGGTTCGAGTTCTTCAGGTCATGGATCAGCTGGGCCAGATCCTCGATGGAGTAGATGTCATGGTGCGGCGGCGGGCTGATCAGGCCGACGCCAGGCGTCGAATGCCGGATACGCGCGATATTGCTGTCCACCTTGCGACCGGGCAGCTCGCCGCCCTCGCCGGGCTTCGCGCCCTGCGAGACCTTGATCTGCAGCTCGTCAGCATTGGCCAGGTACCAGGTGGTAACACCGAAGCGGCCCGATGCGATCTGCTTGATCGCGGAGCGCTTCGAGTCGCCGTTCGGCAACGGGATGAATCGCTCGGGGTCCTCGCCACCTTCTCCGGTGTTGCTCTTGCCGCCGAGACGATTCATCGCGATCGCGAGCGACTCGTGCGACTCGGCCGAGATCGAGCCGAAACTCATCGCGCCGGTGCAGAAACGCCTGACGATCTCGCTCGCGGGCTCGACCTCGTCGACCGGGATCGCCGGGCCGGCGACGCCGGCCTTCAGGTCCAGCAGCCCCCGCAGCGTGCGCTTGTCATCATTAATGTGCTCTGCAAAGCGCCGATAGGCATCCTTGTCGTTGTTGCGCGCCGCGATCTGGATGTTGTGAATCGAATCCGGGTCCCACGCGTGCCGCTCGCCGGTACTGCGCCAGTGAAACTCGCCGGGATTCGGCAACGACGGCGAGGCATCGGCATCCGCATCAGGATAGCCGAGCGCATGGCGACGACGCGCCTCGGTTTCGAGCACATCGAAATCGACGCCGGCCACGCGGCTCGCGGTGCCGACGAAACAACGATCAATGATATCGGCGCCGAGCCCGAGACCTTCGAAAATCTGCGCGCCCTTGTATGACTGCAGCGTCGAAATACCCATCTTCGCCATGACCTTGAGCATGCCCTTGGCAGTACCCTTGCGATAAGCGGCGACGATGGCGTCGTCGTCAGGGAATGCATCCGCGTCCAGTCGGCCTTCGCGACGCGCCTGCCACAGCGACTCGAAAGCGAGGTATGGGTTGATCGCATCGGCGCCGTAGCCCGTCAGCAAACAATGGTGCTGAACTTCTCGCGCCTCGCCGCTCTCCAGCACGATGCCGATGCGCGTGCGTTTGGCGCGGGCGACGAGGTGATGATGCACGGCGCCGCATGCGAGCAGCGTGCTGACCGGGATGCGGTCCGCGCTGATCGCGCGATCGGATAACACGACGAGGCTGAAGCCGTCCTCGATCGCCTGTTCCGCCTCGCCGCAGATGCGTTCGAGTGCGCCAACCAGCTTTTCGTCCTTGCCGAACGTGATGTCGATCGTCTTCGTACGCCAGCCGCGGTGATCCATGTGCCGAATCGCCGAGAGCTCTTCATTGGTGAGCACCGGGTGAGGTATTCGCAGGCGTTCGGCATGTTGCTCCGTCGTCTCGAGCAGGTTGCGCTCCGGTCCGACGTAGCACTCCAGCGACATGACGACTTCTTCGCGAATCGAATCGATCGCCGGATTCGTGACTTGGGCGAACAATTGCTTGAAGTAGTCATAGATCATGCGCGGCTTGTCAGACAGGCAGGCCAGGGCCGAGTCATTACCCATCGAGCCGACCGGGTCGCGCAATTCGCGCACCAGCGGCAGCAGCATGAACTGCATCGTCTCGGTCGTGTATCCGAACGCCTGCATACGATGCAGAAGCGAATCCGGGTCGAATCCGTGCGCTGCCTCTTCCGTGACCAGGTCGTCCAGCGTGATGCGCTGATCGGTCAGCCAACGCTTGTACGGCAGGCGATTGGCAAACTCGTCCTTGAGCTCCCGATCGGGAATCAATTGTCCCTTTTCGAAATCGACCAGGAACATGCGGCCCGGCTCGAGGCGCCCCTTCTCCCTGACGATCTTCGGATCCACCTTGAGCACGCCGACCTCGCTCGCCATGATGACCCGATCGTCATGCGTCAGGTAGTAGCGACTCGGACGCAGGCCGTTCCGGTCGAGTACCGCGCCGATATAGCGACCGTCGGTAAACGCGATCGACGCCGGGCCGTCCCATGGCTCCATCAGGCACGAGTGATATTCGTAGAAGGCGCGCTTGTTCTCGCGCATCTGCTCCTGCTTCTGCCACGCTTCGGGCACCATCATCATGACGGCTTCCTGGAGCGTGCGACCGGTCATCAGCAAGAACTCGAGGACGTTATCGAAAGAACCGGAGTCCGATGTATCGGGTTCGACGATCGGGAACAACCTCGCTATCGAATCCCCAAACAGGTCGCTCGCGACCATGCCTTCGCGGGCACGCATCCAGTTGACGTTACCGCGCAACGTGTTGATTTCGCCGTTGTGAGACATGAAACGATTAGGCTGCGCGCGATCCCAGCTCGGGAACGTGTTCGTCGAGAAGCGGGAGTGCACCATCGCCAGGTGTGACGTGTAGTCCGGATCGATCAGGTCCGGGTAGAACCGGAAGACCTGGTCGGGCGCCAACATACCCTTGTAGATAATGACCTTGGTCGACAGGCTGCAGACGAAAAATGCCTTCGCCTGGCTCAGGTTCTCGTCATTGCGCAGCAAGTGGCTGGCCCGTTTGCGAATCAGGTACAGCTTGCGCTCGAAAGCATCGCCCTCGAGACCATCGGCGGCCGCGATGAACAATTGCTCGATGCACGGACAGGCCGCACGCGCCGTCGGGCCGATGTCGGCCTTGTCGGGGTCGGTCGGCACGGCTCGCCAGCCCACGACCGTCTGTCCTTCCTCGGTACAGATGCGCTCGACTTCGGCTTTGCACGTTGCCCGCTGGTCCGCCGCCGCCGGCAGGAAAACGATGCCGGCAGCGAACTTGCCGGGCCCGGGTAGATCAATGCCCAAGTCCTTGCGGGCGACCTTGGCCAGAAACTCGTGAGGCAGGGCCGTCAGGATGCCGGCGCCGTCGCCGGTGTTCTGCTCACTGCCACGGGCGCCGCGGTGATCCATACTGCACGCGATCAGGTCCGCATCCGCGACGATCTGATGGCTGCGCACGCCTTTAATATGCGCTACGAAGCCGACGCCACAAGCATCCTTCTCGTTTTCGGGGCTGTAGAGCCCTTGGCCAGCGTCGAATTTTTCCGGCAGTCTAATGCTCATGCTTTTAAAATCAGCGACTTACCGTCGCGCATCGGTCCGTGTCCGTCCTTGCGTGCGCCGTAGCGGCATCGCAGCCTCGTCGGAAACGGGCTCAAAATCGTTACTCGCTCAATTAAGAAGCGGTCGTGGCAATCCCCTGGTGCTTCGATGGCACCGACCTTTCGGTCTCGCTTGGGGCGCTGCGCTCAGTCTTGGGCTGCGTTAACCATTTGTTTTTAATACGGTAGATTACCGAATTGATGGTTACGAATCGGCCGCCCAGAACCGCGCATTATAGGCTACGACGACGCCCATGCTCAATGGCCGACGACGTTTCGAGCGAATTGGACTAATAGCCGCGGATATGTGAACTTTGCTTCCGTCGAAACAGAGGGCTATTCGAAGACCAACTATGCAAAACGGCGATTTTCAAGACGTTCTGGACTACTGGTACTCGGACAGCGACCTGGATTCTCCGACGCTCGACAGCCGGATGGACCGCTGGTTCGGGTCGAGCGAAGCGCTCGACGACGAGATCGGCGAGCGCTTCGGTAAACTCGTCGAACAGGCTTCCGGGGGCGAACTGGACGCG
>JBLYYV010000338.1:0-2687 GCA_048550095.1 Gammaproteobacteria bacterium | reverse complement strand
GCCGGACAGTCGGTCGACTGACCGTCAATCGCGTCGGCCCACCAGACGTCGCGGCCGTCGACCATCGGCACGCCGCAATCGGCGCGCTTCAGCACGATGACTGTCTCGATCGTCTCGCAACCGCTCGACAGCGCCTCGTCGGTCGCGGCCTTCAGTTCGACGATCCGGCCGCCGCGATGACCGCCGTCCGCCGTGATGACCATCTTCGCGCCGGCATCCTCGATGCGGTCGCGTAACGCCGTCGCCGAGAACCCACCGAACACGATCGAATGAATCGCGCCGATGCGCGCACAGGCCTGCATCGCGATAACCGCCTCCGGCACCATCGGCATGTAGATAACGATGCGATCGCCCTTGCCAACGCCCTGCGCCTTCAGCGCGTTGGAGAACTGGCAGACCTGGTCGGTGAGTTCGCGGTAGGTCAGGTTGCGCAGATCGCCGCCCTCGCCTTCGAAAACGATCGCGGTCTTGTCGGCACGCTCGGCAAGATTCGCGTCCAGGCAGTTCGCGGAGACGTTGAGCGTGCCGTCGGCGAACCAGCGGTAGTTCGGCGCGTTGCTGTCGTCGAGCACCTGCTCGAACGGCTTGTCCCAGAGCAGCTCTTCCCGTGCGAGCCGCGCCCAATACGCTTCGTGATCTTGTGCGGCCTCTTTATACAGAGCCTCGACATCGGCGGGCTTGAGCCTTGCGGCCGCCGTGAATTCTTCGCTGGGCGGGAACACCCGGTTCTCGCTCAGGATGGAATCGATACTCGTGTCGCTCATTTGCTTCCCCGGAAACTTTTTCTACGCCAACAATCCGTCCAGCATCGCGGCCGCCTGTTGCTGATAGCCGCCGCCGAACAGGTTGTAGTGATTCAACACATGATAAAGGTTATAGAGGTCCACACGCCGCCGAAACCCAGGGTCCAGCGGCCACTCGGACTGGTACGCCTCGAGAAACTCAGCACCGAATCCGCCGAACAACATCGTCATGGCGATATCGGCTTCCCGGTCGCCGAAGTAGACGGCCGGGTCGAATATCACGGGCTCTCCGTCAGCGGTTATACCCCAATTCCCACCCCACAGGTCACCGTGTAAAACCGAAGCGACGGGTGCGTAATCCGCAAAGAATTCCGGGAGGCGTTCGAGCAATTCCTCGCCCCGCTCGGCCACGCGCGAGTCGACGCCGTTCCGGGCGGCCAGTTGCAGCTGGTAGCCCAGCCGCCGGTCGCGCAGGAATTCGATCCAGTCTGGCGACCGGTCGTTGAGCTGCGGCGTGCTGCCGATGGTGTTGTCGCGATGCCAGCCGAATTCGTCACGCACCACGCGATGCTGGAGAGCGAGCCGCCGACCCAGCTCTGCGGCAGCGGCGCGGC
This sequence comes from Gammaproteobacteria bacterium, assembly GCA_048550095.1. GTDB lineage: Bacteria > Pseudomonadota > Gammaproteobacteria > Steroidobacterales > SMWD01. The sequence continues at coordinate 1,330 of JBLYYV010000338.1, read as the reverse complement.
TGTGACCGCCCAGCTCCAGCGACTCCATCAACAGGTATGACTGCGCGCCGACCGTGCCGGTCGCGATCGGCTCCGGCACGCGCACCGACTTCGCGGCCGCGAGTTCGAGCAGGCCGTCGCGTTCCGCCGTGAACATGTCGAGCCGGTCGGCTGTATTGAGCTTCACAAAGTAACGCGCACCGTCGCGGGCGGCGAATGCATAACTCGCGTTGATGCTGCCGCCGCCGACGGCGCGGACCGACTTCGCGTCCGCCGGGCCGATGTCCGGTTCCAGCGCCGCCATGACCGATTCGACCGACATCAGAACGTGTTGTTGATGCGTTGCGCCTGCAGGCGCAGCCCCTCGCCGAAACCGACGTCGTCGTAGAGGCTGTTCAGCGCATCGAGGTCCGGCTCGGATCGGGACAGGGACGCCTCGGTCGATTCGATCGGGGCGTCGTAACGTATGCGCGCCAGTTCCCGCGAGATCTCGACCTTCTCGCGGTGCTCCGCCAGGCGAGCGCCGAGTTTCTTGGCACCGCGCACGTTGACGTTCTCGACGCTGTCGAGATTCGCATAGATCTCGTCGATGTCACCGAAATGCGCGAGCAGCGCCGAGGCGGTCTTCGGCCCGACGCCGCGTGCGCCCGGAATATTGTCGACGCTGTCGCCGGCCAGCGCGAGAAAGTCGACCATCTGCTCGGCGCGCACGCCGAACACGTCGACGACATCGTCGTAGCCGACTTTCTTGCCGCCGACGTAGTCCCACATGGCATCGCCCGACTGCAGGATTTGCAACAGGTCCTTGTCGCGGCTGACTATAGTCACGCAGTGCCCGGCATCGCGCATGCGCGCGGCCAGCGTGCCGATCAGGTCGTCGGCCTCATACGACGTGTCCGCGCAGTCGCGCACGCCGAGCCCGCGGGTCACGGCGCGACACTGCTCGAACTGGCGCTTGAGCTCGGGCGGCGCCGGATCGCGGTTCGCCTTGTAGTCCGGGTAGATCTCGTTGCGGAACGATGTCGTCAGGCTGACGTCGAACGCGGCGGCGACATGCTCCGGCTGTACGGCCTCGATGAAATCGCTGAGGAAGCGCGCATAGCCGTAGACGGCGTTGACGGGATTGTCGTTCGCGTCCGTCATCGAATCGGGAATCGAGAACCAGGCCCGAAACACGAAGATGCTCGCGTCGATCAGGTACATCATCAGTAGCCGCGCTCCTGGAGTTCTTCGCTGACGGGGTGATCCGGGTATTCGGATCTGAACTCGGCCAGCGCGGCCAGCGCCTCGGCGTCCCGACCCGCTTCGCGCAGGTCGAGAATTCGTCTTAGCGCCGCTGCTTCGTCGTCGG
>JBLYYV010000337.1:0-3098 GCA_048550095.1 Gammaproteobacteria bacterium | reverse complement strand
AATAGCCTTGAGCAGTTTCTGCCGGCGATCGAGTCCAGTATCGGACTGACGTTGAACGACTGGGGCGATCCGCAACCGATCAGGTAGAGCCGCGCATCTCCTTGATGTAGATGTCCCGCTGCGGGAACGGAATCATGACGTCGTTCTCGCCGAAGCTCTTATAGATGGCGCAATTGAGTTCATGAATAACGAGCCCACGATCGGCGGGCCGCGCGATCCAGCACAGTAGCTCGAAGTCCAGGCTGGATTCGCCGAAAGTACGGAAGCGTGCGCGCGCGGCGGGTGTCGGCTGCACCTTGGGGTGATCGTTCGCGATCTCCAGCAAAAGTTCCATGACCTTGTCGATGTCGCTGCCATAGGCGACGCCAATTGCGACGCGCACGCGATAGCGGTGAGCGGGTCCGCCGGCCTCGTTGATGATTTTGGCGCTGCCCATGACGCCATTCGGAATGGATACCTCGACGTCATCGCGGGTCAGCAAGCGGGTGCTGCGGAGACCAATATGTTGGACCTCTCCGCGTTCGCCGCTGTCCAGGATGATGTAGTCACCGATCGCGTAGGGCCGGTCCGCGAGGATCGCCATACCGGCGAACAAGTTGGACAACGTATCCTGTGCCGCGAAGCTGAGTGCCAGGCCGACGATGCCGGCGGAGGCGACGAGACCCGTGACGTTGATGTCCCACGCGACCAGGATGGAATAGACGCCGGCAACGAACAACAGGACGGCGACGGCGTTGCTGAAGAGCGGCTCCGTCGCCGGTTGGACGAACTTGAAGTGACGGTCATTGCGGGTCATCGCCGCGACGATCAGGCGCGCGAAACGGAGACCGAAGATCAGCCAAACGATAATCAGCAGCGTCTGGATGATGTCGGTGGTGGCGTTCTGCACGCCGGGTTCGAGTTTGAGTCGCCAGGTAGCGAACACGAGGCCGATCGCCGCGACGGACGTGAATATCGGTCGGTGGATAATCGCGATCAGCTGATCGTCAAAATTGTTCGACGTGCGCGACACGATTTTGCGCAGCACGCTGGTGAAAATCGTGTCGACGATCTTTGCCAGCACCAGGAAGATGATGATGACGAGCAGCGCCTGGAGCAGTGGATACGGCTGCAACACCTCGAAGCCTTCGCGGCCAAACTTCAGAAATTCATCCATACGCAAGTATTTAACGTGGCCGGGCGCACGGTCAACCGGGCAGGCTCAGACGAGCCATTAAATGGCGCAGCAGAAGCTGGCGGACAAAAAAAAGCGACCCGTTGTCCTGAGACGCAGGGTCGCTATACGGAGGAGCCGGTATCAGAAAATGTTGTCGCCGCCGGCCGTCGGTGCCTCGTCGATCGCGAATGTCTTCGCTTCGCCATCGTCGAGTGGTCGTGTCGTCGTGTTCGCTGCCGTGCGGCTGGTGCCTTGCAGGCTGACCTGCGGAGTGGCCGCGGTCAGGACATCGACGAAGCGTCGCGCATGGGTCGGGGTCGGAATATGCTGGTCCGCCAGAATCTGCGATGCGGCGTTACTGCCGGCGTCGTAGTAGGCGAGGTTGGCCTTGTGGTCCATGCTGAGCCATTCGCCTTCGACCGAAACGCCCGCAAACAGGCCGCGATTGCGTGAGTACGAGTAGATCTCGGCTTTCAGGCCGAGATCCGTGGACGCCGACGTATGTCGGCCGACCGGTCCCGCTGCGACGTTGGCATCCGCGCCGAGCGTAAATTTGCCCTTAGCGATGTTGTCGACGCCCTTGCGGCTCTTAAATACCAGGATGATGTCGCTGCCCTGAACACCGGCCTGCCAGCCGATGCCGCCGCCGCCCATGCTGATGAACGACGGATTGCTCCAGCGGCCATCATCATGACGCACGACCAGTACGCCCTTGCCGAAACCGCCGCCGATCATGAAGCCGGCTTTGATGTAGTTCGGTATTACAGCGATACCATAGGCATTCTTGAGCAGGCTCGGCGGGATGCCTTGCTCAGGAATTCGGGTGAGTTGCTGCAGCACTTCGGTCGCTGCATCGACACGGCGGTCGAGTTTGGTTTCCGCCTGGGCTGCGGCCACAGACAGGGCCAGGATCATTGAAATTAAAGCAATTTTCAGTCTCATCATGTCTTCCTCCGGAGTCGCGTTAATGCTCGCGGTCCTTCTTGATGAGACCTTGTCGAGCCGTTCATCACATTCATACCGATGACCGGTTCTGAACCCATTTCGGGTTGCTGGGCGTAATCTACATTAAATCATTATGTTATGTCACCCTTTTTTTGTTCGGATGGGGAAGCTGCTGTAAGTCATTGAAAGTTCGTTCGTCGGCGCGCGATTCTTCATCGACCAGCCGCGTAAACAGTGGATGGTTTCGGTGCTTGCGGCGCCGACATCGCCTCATTACCATGCGTCGGACTCCCGCGAGCGCGCGCCCTTGCTGCGCGTTCGAACCCTGCGCTTCCCCGACGGCCAGAAACCAACAGAACGGCTAGAACTATTCGATGATGATCATCAGGTTACGCTCCTTCGCCGGTCCGCGGTTCGCGGCGGGTATCGCCATTCTTGGGCTGCTCACGAGCGTTACCAGTCACGCCGGTCCGTGGGTCACGACCGGCGATTCTTCGTTGCGCAGCGACATACAGATCCTCGCTGATGGTGGCCGCATCATGTCGCCGACAATGATGTGGCCGATGGCATGGGGCGACATCATGGCATCGCTGGATGAGAGCGGAGCCGATTGGACGCCCGAGGAAACCGCCGCGCTGGTGCGGGTCAAGAAGCGCATGCAACTGGAAACCAGATCCGGACATTTACGACTGAACGCACACGCGTCGGTCGCCGAGAATCCGGTGCAGATTCGTTCGTTCGAGGACACCCCGCGCGAGAAAGGCGAAGTCGGCATCGGTTTCGAATATACCGGCGATTGGTGGGCGACGAGCGTGCAGGGTCAGTGGGTGAGCGATCCGCAGGATGGCGACGAATGGCGGGCCGATGACAGCTACATCGGCGTCGCTCTCGGCAACTGGATGCTGTCGGCGGCAATCACCGACCGGTGGTGGGGCCCGGGGTGGCAGAGCAGCCTGATCCTGAGCAACAACGCGCGGCCGATTCCCGCGTTCTTATT
>JBLYYV010000336.1:0-3585 GCA_048550095.1 Gammaproteobacteria bacterium | reverse complement strand
GGTCGCCCGGTACATAGCGTGCGGCGACGAGTTCGCCGCCAAAAGGAGCGTGGACGCGGTGATAGTTGTACGGCGCAAGATAGATCGTCGCGAAGCGGCCATCGACGTAATGTTCGGCTTCCTGGATGTCGGTAGCGAGTAGATCGCCGAGCGAGTAGTCGATGCCCTTCGCTTGAAAGACGTTGTCTGCGCGAATCGTTCCGGCAAAGCTGACTGTGCCATCCACGGGTGACACGATCGCGTCCTCGTCATCGTCGACCGGGCGCGCTCCTTCGGCCAGTTCACGGATGAAAAAATCATTGAAGGTCTCGAAGTCTCCGGGCACCTCCAGCTTCACCTCGTCGAGATTGACATCAAACGCGCTGGCGAATCGCGCAATCAGAAAGTCCTTGACTCCCGGATGGCGTATCCGCGCAATGCGCCAGACGATCGCCGTCAGCCAGTGACGAGGTAGAACGTGCTGCAGCAGCACGAATGCGCTTGCCTTCATTGCTCTTCGCCCTTGGATAAAAAAGAGTAGTCAACCGTCAGTACTGGCACGTCACCAGCGAAGATCTGAAGAGAGACCGAGTCTTCGAGCTTACGGGGACGCATCAGCATCAGGTGTTTGCCGCCACGCTCCAGCGTCACGCTGCTCTGCGCGGGGACCAGCAGTGAATCCAGTTCGCGCATACGTGAGATGCCGTTGGTGACTGTCGTCTCGTGAATCTCGACGCTCTCGAACTGTGGGCTCACGATCGAGGTAATGTGGATGGATTCATCAGTGTTATTCGTAATGACGAAATACCCGGCGCTCATGTGCCGTCCTGGCATCGGCTTCGTAATTTCGAGTTCGCTGACGAGCACTGGCGGTTGGGGAGCGCCGCAGGCTGCCAGCAATAATGTCAGCACTGTAATCGGGAGTCTCATCACTTGCCTCCCATCAGAATCGGTAGATCGTGGACGTAGTTGTCGACGACATGCGGTCCGCTGAATAGGGAGTGGAATCCGCCATCGGGATCGATCACAAGTACAGCTGCCGAGTGATCGACACCGTAGTTGTCGCCGTCGCCGGGCTGCCTCTCAAAATAGATGCCAAGCCCGCCGGTCAGCTTCTTGATTTCCTCGAGCGTGCCGGTCAGCCCCAGGTTGCCCTCGCCAAAGTAGCCCAGGTACTCGCCGAGCAACTCGGGCGTGTCCCGCTCGGGATCGACGCTCACGAGGACGATTCGCGGCAGCGACCGGCGGCCGCGGTCCGCGAGCGCCTTTCTCGCCGACGCCAGCACCTGCAATGTTGTGGGGCAGATGTCGGGACAGTGCGTGAAGCCAAAAAAGACCAGGTCCCACTGGCCTTCGAATACGCGCTGGTCGACGGCTGCGCCGTTCTGATCGAGCAGCGAGAATGCCGGCACCGGATTCGGCGTCGGAAGCATTAGTGCCGTTTCGGTGTTGACGGGTGCCTGCGAGCGTATGGCGACGAACGCGCCGGCGGCGAATGCGACGGCCAGCGCCACAACGATGATGAATTTTCTGGGGCCCATGTGGTGATCTGTTCACGGCGGAGAGTCAGGTGGCAATTCTACAGGCAGAACGACCATGAGCGTGATAGATTCGCGCGGCATGAACGTCGAGCGACTCATCCGGGAAATCGCAGCCCGCTTCGAAGCGGCAAAGCTGACGTATGGGCATGGCACCGACAATGCAACGGACGAGGCGGCCTGGCTGGTATTCGCGCGGCTCGGCCTGTCGCATGACGATGCGCCTGCGGCCTACACCAACCGGGTCTCCGATGATGACTGCGCGGCCGTCAACGCCCTGGCCGTGCGACGCATTGACGAGCGTGTCCCGCTCGCTTACCTGGTCAACCAGGCCTGGTTCGCGGGGCTCGAGTTCTATGTCGATGAGCGCGTGCTGGTGCCGCGCTCGCCGTTGGCCGAGCTCATTCACAACCAGTTTGCGCCCTGGATCGCGCCCGCCGACGTGCGCCGAGCCGTCGACCTCGGGACCGGCAGTGGGTGCATCGCAATCGCGACGGCTTTCGCGTTTCCCGATGCCGTCGTCGACGCTGTTGATATTTCCGATGATGCGCTTGCTATCGCCGATATTAACGTCGAGCGCTACGGCCTCGAAGAGCGTGTGCACACGATCAAGTCCGATTTCTTTGATGCGCTCGTGGATGAGCGCTATGACCTCATCATCAGCAACCCGCCGTATGTCGACCAGGTGGATATGGACGCGCGGGCTGCGGAGTTCCGGCACGAACCTGAACTCGGGCTTGCGGCGGGGCACGACGGTCTGGATTGTGCGCACAAGATTCTGCAAGATGCCTCGCGATTTCTTACAGACAATGGAATACTCGTCTGCGAGGTCGGCAACAGCCAGGCAGCCCTTGAAGCTGCTTACCCGGAACTGCCATTCGTCTGGCTCGAATTCGAGCAGGGCGGCGCTGGTGTGTTCCTGCTGACCCGCATCGATTTGGACTTGATCAGGTAATACTTACGTGTCGGGCAACAGCTTCGGAAAATCCTTTGTCGTAACGACGTTTGGCGAAAGCCACGGCGTTGCGCTCGGTTGCATCGTGGATGGTTGTCCGCCGGGCATGGAACTGTCTGAGGCCGATATCCAGGTCGATCTGGACCGCCGCCGCCCGGGTCGCAACAAGCACACTACGCAACGCAATGAACCCGACCAGGTGCGCATCCTCTCGGGCGTGTTCGAAGGCAAGACGACCGGTACGCCAATCGGCCTGATCATCGAGAACACAGACCAGCGTTCGAAGGACTACGGCGATATCAAGGACAAGTTTCGGCCCGGCCACGCCGACTACACCTACCAGCAGAAATACGGGATTCGCGACTATCGCGGTGGCGGCCGCTCGTCGGCTCGCGAAACCGCAATGCGCGTTGCCGCCGGTGCTATCGCGCGCAAGTACCTTAAACTACGTGCCGGTATCGAGATCCAGGGTTACGTGGCGCAGCTCGGTCCGCTCGAACTGGCGGCGACCGACCTCTCGATCGTTAACGACAACCCGTTTTTCTGCGCCGATCCCGGCAAGCTCGACGAACTCGACACGTTTATGAACGACCTGCGCGAACAGGGGGACTCGATCGGCGCCAAAATTAGCGTTCTTGCGCGCGGCTTGCCGCCCGGTCTCGGTGAGCCCGTGTTCGACAAGCTGGAAGCGGATCTCGCGCACGGCTTGATGAGCATCAACGCGGTCAAAGGCGTTGAGGTGGGTGCCGGTTTCGCAGCCGTCAGCCAGCGCGGCAGCGAGCACCGCGATGAGATGTCCGCAGATGGCTTCAGCAAGAACGATGCCGGCGGCACGCTCGGCGGCATTTCATCAGGTCAGGATCTGCTCACGAGTATTGCGCTCAAGCCGACATCGAGCATCAGCAAGGCGGGCAGGACGATCGACAAGAGTGGTCAGGAAACCGAGATCGTTACCAAGGGTCGGCACGATCCCTGCGTCGGACTGCGCGCGACCCCCATCGCCGAGGCCATGGTTGCGCTTGTCATCATGGATCACTACCTTCGCAATCGCGCACAGAACGCCGACGTAGAGTCGGCAACACCCAACATCTAGCAGGAGGGCCCGCGGGCCCG
>JBLYYV010000335.1:0-2553 GCA_048550095.1 Gammaproteobacteria bacterium | reverse complement strand
GGCTAGTTTTCGTAGGCGACCGTATAGAGTCCTTGCTGTGCCGCGAAATATGCCGCGAGATCGGCAATGTCTGCGTCCGTCAGCGCCGCGGCCTGGCCGGCCATCACCGGATCCTTGCGGGCGCCCGACTGGTATTGGCCCAGCGCGTTCTTCAGGTAATCCTCATGCTGCCCGGCAAGCGTCGGCCAGTTGCCGGTCATGCTGACGCCGCCCTGCCCGTGACAGGCGACGCACACCACGGCCTTCTCCTGACCGCGGGCAATCTTCGCGCCGCTGCGCGGCTTGCCCTGCTCGAGCTCGCCCTGGCTCGCGAAGTAAGCGGCGAGGTCCTTCATGTCCTGGTCCGACAGGGTCGCGGCCTGCGCCTGCATCGTCGCGTGCCCCCGCGTCTCGTTCTTGTATCCCTGCAGCGCGATGATCAGGTAGTCCTCGTCGAGTCCGCCCAGTTTGGGTACCCGGTAAGACGGATACGCGTTGCGGTAGCCCGGGATACCGTGGCAACCGAGGCAGGTGTCGGCAAGTTCCGCGCCGCGCTCGACGTCGCCGCCGGCCCAGGTCGCCGTCGATACGGCCGCCAGCATAAAAGTGGCGACGCTGATCAAAAGTCTTTTAGTCATGAGGGTCTCGATACTCCATCTGCCGCGGGCACAGGGCCACGGGGGCGCTATGGTAGTGGGCCCGCGCCGATATTTCCAGATCGGACAATACTTAGGAGTGCCGCCAAACCGGGGATCGAATTCAGATATCGCCCGCCCGATGGCACGCAACGAAGGTATCGCCGACGCGACGCAATTCCGGCATCTCGACCTCGCAGCGCTCGTGGGCATGTGCGCACCGGGTGCGGAACGCGCAGCCCGTCGGGAGATCCAGCGGTGACGGCACGTCGCCTTCCAGTACCGTGCCGCGTCGCGCGCGCTCGATCTTCGGATCGGGCACCGGGACCGAGTCGATCAATGCCCGCGTATACGGATGCAACGGCCTCTCATACAGGTCGTCCCGATCGGCAATCTCGACCACACGGCCCAGATACATCACGACGATGCGATGGCTGATTTGCCTGACGACGGCCAGGTCATGCGCGATGAAGATCAGCGACAGGCCGAGCTCCGACTGCAGGTCCTTCAGCAGGTGCACGATCTGCGCCTGGATCGTCACGTCGAGCGCGCTGACCGGTTCGTCGCAGACGACCAGCCGCGGTTCCAGTACCAGCGCGCGCGCGATGCCGATGCGCTGACACTGCCCGCCCGAGAACTCGTGTGGATAGCGGTTCATCATCGCCTCTTCGAGGCCGACCCGCTGCAGGATCTGCGCGGCCCGCGCGATCCGTTCCTGCTTCGATAATTCCGGATGAAACGTCTCCAGCGGTTCGGTGACGATATCGCGCACCGTCATGCGCGGATTCAGCGACGCGAGCGGGTCCTGCAGGATCAGCTGCATGTCTCTGCGTGCCGCTCTCAGCGACGCCCCGTCCAGAGCCTCGAGATCACGGCCGAGCAGCACGACGCTGCCGCTGCTCGTATCGACCAGCCGCAGTATCGCTCGCGCCAGCGTCGACTTGCCGCAGCCGGACTCGCCGACAACGCCGAGCGTCTCGCGCGCACCGACGTCGATACTGACGTCTTCGACGGCGCGCAGCACCGTCGGGGGCTGGAACAGGCCTTCCGCCGCAATTCGAAAGTGCACGCTCAGGTCTTCCGCCTTCAGCACGCTGCGCGCTTCGCGGTTGCCGGCGTTGATACCGTCCGTGACCTCGTCGAGTCGCGGCACGGCCGCGAGCAACGCCTTCGTGTATTCGTGCTGGGTCGAATAGAAAATCTCGTCAGTCGTGCCCGACTCGACCGCCAATCCGTTCTGCATGACGAGCACACGATCGCAATTGCCGGCGACGATGCCGAGATCATGAGTGATGAAAATGGTCGACATCGAAAACTCTTCGCGCAGTTCTCGCATCAGCGCGAGAATCTGCGCCTGGACGGTGACGTCGAGCGCCGTCGTCGGCTCATCGGCGATCAGCAATGTCGGCCGACACAACAAAGCCGTCGCGATCATGACCCGCTGGCGCATGCCGCCGGATAGTTCATGCGGATACATGTCGAGCCGGCGGCGGGCCTCGGTGATGTGCACGGCGTCGAGCATTTCCTCGCAGCGGCGCAGCGCCGAGTTTCGATCCATGCCCTCGTGCAGGCGTAACACCTGCGACATCTGGTTGCCGATCCGAAGGTATGGATTCAGCGACGTCATCGGATCCTGAAAGATCATCGCGATGCGGTTGCCGCGAATATCGTTGAGCTCCGCCTCGGGCAGGCCGAGGATCTCGCGGCCCTCGAATAGCGCGCTGCCGGTCGCGCTGCCGTTGTCCGCCAGCAGACCCATCAGCGCCAGCACGGACTGACTCTTGCCCGACCCGGATTCGCCGACGATGCCGAGAGTCTCCCCCGTGCGTAATTCGTAACTGAGTCCGCGCACGGCCTCCACCGTGCCGTCCGGCGTCGCGAACGCGATGTTCAGGTCTGCGATCTGTAGCAGCCCACTACTCATAACGAGGTGCTCATG
>JBLYYV010000334.1:0-3709 GCA_048550095.1 Gammaproteobacteria bacterium | reverse complement strand
GGCATTCTGCTCGCCGACGTCAGCCTGGGCAGCACCGTACGCAAGGGTGACCTGCTCGGCACTATTACCGACCCGATGAACAACGCTCGCTCGGAGCTGCGTTCGCCCTACTCGGGCCGCATTATCGGTATGGCCCGCAACCAGGTCGTCATGCCCGGGTTCGCCGCGTTCCATGTCGGTATCCAGGCGGAGGATGTGGTCCCTGAAGAGGCGGTCTCGGATGTTCCGCGACACGAGGACGCCGGTGGTTACGTGGACGGCATGTCAGAGTAAGATCCAGCTTCCACCCCAAAAAAAGAGCGCATGAGCGGCGACCGCAAACCTCTTTCCAGTTACCGAGCACCCCGCTACTGGCCTGTCTGGCTGGGGATGGGGCTACTCTGGCTGGTCTGTAAACTGCCACACAGGACAGCTCTCGCAGTCGGCCGCGTGCTCGGACGGGTCGCCCACGCGAGAGGCGGATCGCGCCTGGCGATCGTGCGTCGCAACGTCGAGCTCTGCTTTCCCGACCTGTCGCCGGATGAACGCGACGACCTTGCACACGAACACTTCAAGGCCCTGGGCATGGCCCTCATCGAGATGGGGCTCGGACGCTGGGCAAGTACCCCGCACCTGCAGTCGATTGCGACGATCAAGGGGATCGAGAACGTCAAGGAGGCGCTCGCGACCGGCAAGGGCGTGATTCTGCTCAGCGCGCATTTCACGACGCTGGAAATCTCGGGGCGCCTCCTCGCCACGGAAATACCACCGTATGACGCTGTGTTTCGAAAGAACCGCAGCGACTTCATGACCGAACTGCAGCGCAGTGGCCGCGAAAAATCCGCCGACGCTACGATCGAGAAACGCGACATCAAGAAGATGGTGCGCAGCCTGCGCGACAATCGCGCCGTCTGGTATGCGCCGGATCAGAGCTACAACCGCAAAGGATCGGAAGTCGTCCCGTTCTTCGGCGTGCCGTCGATGCACGCGACGGCGACGTCAACGCTGGCGCGCCTCGGCGATGCATTGGTCGTTCCGTTCTTTCCCCGGCGACTTCCGGACTCGACCTACGAGTTCGTCCTGTTGCCGGCACTCGAGAATTTTCCGAGCGGCGATCCGGTCGCGGACACCGAACGCTACGTCGAGATTCTGGAGGACCACATTCGAACCTGCCCCGAGCAGTACTTCTGGATACATCGCAAGTTCAAGGACCTGCCCGACGGCTATCCGGACTACTACTCCGATCTCGATGCGTTGAAGTAACCTTCGAGCAGCTGGTCCCAGTTACCGGAACGAAAATTCAATCGCGGGTCGAGGCCGACAATCTTCTGCAGGGACCGGTGCAGGCGGCTGAGCGTTTCCTGCTGCCAGGGGCCCGGCTTCTTGAGCATCCCCTTGTCAAAGTCGAGCATCCACACGAGGCCGTCGGTGTCGATCTGGACGTTGTAGGCATTCATGTCGGCGTGATAGACGCCGGTCGCGTGAAATTCCTGGATTCCGGCTCCAACCGAATTCCAGAAGGCCTCATCAGGATCATTGTCGGCGATGTACTGCGAGAGCGGCACGATTCCGGGAATGCGCACGGTGATGAGATCGGCCGTGTAAAACGTACCGTGCTGAATATAGCGTGCAGCTGCGGGCCGCGGCACCCGCATGTTATTGGATGCAAGCTTGTCGAGCAGCCGCCATTCGAGAAACGGACGTGTCTTGTCGGCGCCCGAAAATATATAGGTGTCCTTGACCAGCTTGCCCAGCAGGCCGCCGCGCATGTAATGGCGCAGCACAAATTGCCGTGGCACGTTGCCGACGAACATTGTGCTGCCGCGACCACCCGCTCCCAGCTTGCCTGTCAGCAACTCTGCGTGCAGCCAGCCCTGCGGCGTGAAGCGCTCATCCGAAATCTGGTTGATGATGGCCTTATCGTATAGGATGGCGCCGTTTCTGGTCTTCTCGACAGTTTCGGTCAACGGAACTGTTCCCCATGTCTCTGGTGACGTGATATTGCCTGATTTGCTCCTGCAATCGAAGCCCGAACGCATCTGCGTCATGCGGCTGTCGGCGATTGGCGATACCTGTCATGCCCTCGCAGTCGTCCGGCGCTTGCAGGACAACTGGCCCGGCGTACACATCACCTGGATCATCGGCAGGACGGAAGCCGCATTGATGTCCGATATCCCGGACATCGACTTTATTGTCTTTGACAAGTCACGAGGCCGTGCCGCCTACCGGGATGTTAGGACTGCGCTGCGCGGAAAACGGTTCGATGTCGCGTTGTGCATGCACGCCTCGATGCGGGCAAACCTGCTGGTCCGCTCGCTGCCCGCTGATATCCGACTGGGCTTCGACAAGGCGCGGGCAAAAGACTTCCAGTGGCTGTTCACGAATCACCGCATCGATGCGACGCAAGGCGAGCACGCGCTGGAAGCGATGATGGCGTTTGCGACGGCGATCGGCGCAACAGCGACAGACCTTCGCTGGGACATCCCGTTAGCGGACGCCGACCGGTCCTTCGCCAGTGAATTCAAGATTCCGGGCAGGCCGCTGGTGGTTCTCAGCGCCTGTAGCAGTCAACGGGCGCGAAATTACCGTGACTGGAGCATCGACAACTATGCTGCCGTCATTGCGCACCTCGAATCGAAGCACAATGCCAGGGTCGTGCTGACCGGCGGCCCTTCCGCCAGGGAACAGGACTACGGCGCAAGGCTTGGCAGCGGCAGCCGCGCCGAAAACCTCGTCGGCAAGACGTCACTGAAGCAACTGGCCGCGCTGATCGCGGCCGCGGACCTCGTCATTTGCCCGGATTCCGGGCCTGCCCACATGGCCACGGCGCTGGGTACCACGGTTGTCGGGTTGTACGAGACGTCGAACCCGGAGCGAACGGGCCCTTATCTTTCCGGAAGATTCACGATACATCGCTATCCAGACGCAATTAGGCGGTATATTGGCAAGAACGTCGCCGATCTTCGCTGGGGGCAGCGGGTGCGGCACCCGCATGCGATGGACCTGATCGAGGTCGGGGAGGTCACCGAGAAAATCGACTCTTTCGTAGATGATCGAGATCTTTAACGACTTTTCGCAATGATTTTCTCGAATATACCTTCAGGACGCAGGTCCTTGAGGCACCTCAGGTGACCCAGTGGGCACTCGCGTTCAAAGCAGGGACTGCAGTCCAGGCCCATTTCGTGAATATCGTGACTTTTCGTGAGCGGAGGCGTGAATTTCGGCGACGATGAGCCGTATATGCCGTGGACATGAACACCGACAGCCGCCGCAATGTGCATCAGTCCGGAGTCGTTCGACACCGCCTGCTCGCAGGCGGCCAGCAAGTCGATAACGTCTTCGAGCGAGGTCCTGCCGCAGAGATTGAACGCTTTGCCGGCCGTTGCGATCGCGTCGCCAGCCGCGGCGTCCTTCTCCGACCCCAGCACCCATACGGCGTATCCTGCCTGGTCGAGCCGAGCGCCAAGCTCTGCGAAATACTCGTGCGGCCAGCATTTCGCCGGGCCGTACTCGGCACCGGGCATCATGGCAACAACCGGCCGGTCGGTGTCGACGCCGAGCTTCTTCATGACACGTGCCTGGTTCTGCGTCGAAATGTCGAGGGTCGGATCGGGTAACTCGTCCGGCAGTGCCTCACCGGGGTCGAGCCCGAGCGCGACGAAGCGCTTCACGGTCTGGTCGAGCACGTGACGATCGAACGGCCGAACGTCGTTTATGAGCAAAAAACGAG
>JBLYYV010000333.1:0-10046 GCA_048550095.1 Gammaproteobacteria bacterium | reverse complement strand
TAATCAGTGCACATAACTGCGCATAACCACGCCGATTCGCGGCGAGCAACACGAAGCGTAATCCATCGACCAGGCAAAACTCGCTGCCGACGATCAGCCGCACATCGTGATCGCGTGCCGCAACGTGCGCACGCACGATACCGGCAACCGAGCATTCATCGGTGAGCGCCAGCGCACGGTAACCGAGTGCAGCGGCACGCTCGACCAGTTCCTCAGGGTGAGATGCGCCGCGCTGGAAGGTGAAATTGCTGACGCAATGAAGTTCCGCGTACGCGAGCGTCACCCGAACAGTCCGTGCAAATACCAGCGCGACTCGCGGCAATCCCTGAAGACCCAGAACCGGATACCGCGCTGGTCCCTGGCCACATAGTAATCCCGTCGAATATCACGCCCGTCCCACCACCCGGTTTCGATGCGTTCGGGATCGCCTTCGAACTCCAGCGTATCGCCGAAGACGGGCCGACCGTCCGGCGCATACAACGCCTTGGGCTCCTCCAGCATCCAGACCGGCCGATGCGAGACCGGCGCATAGGGAGATTCCATGGCCCTGACGCCGGCGCGATCGCGCCGGGTGGCCGCGCGGGCGGAAAAAGCAACGCGCCGCCAGGCCGCCTCCGGGCGATGCTCCGGGACGGAGCGTATGCCATGTACCGCATCGGCACCGAGGCGCACCCTCAACTGCTCGACCAGGGCGAGCGCATTCTCCCGCCGATCCTGTTGATCGCCGAGCAGGTCCTCGCCGCAGGCCGGCGGCGCATCCAGCATCGAGGCATACAGTCCGACCGCAACAACCGGCGCATCCAGGCGCATGGCGTCCAGGCGCATACCGGCAAGCTCGAGCAGGTAGGCGGTATCCGCCGAGGCTCTCAACAGGCCGACGCGTTCGAGCATGGGAGGCGCATCGCGCCGATACAGCCGGATCCATAAGAGCTGTACCGCACCCTGATGACGGCGCAGGAAAGCCTCGAGTCGCGCCAGCAGTTTTTGCATGGCGGTCACCACGAGGGCAGCATCCGTCGTCTCCACCGGCAGATCGAGATGCGCATCGAAGCTGCGGGGCGGCTGATGGAAAGTACGCGGTTCTGGTCGTGCACCGAACGCCTGGTCGAGCTCGGCGAGTCGGGTCGGCCCGAGCCGGCGCGCGAGGCCGTCCCGGGGCAGCCGAATGCACTCGCCGACGGTCACGACCCCGATCCCTGTCAGCATCCGCTGAGTATCCGCGGGCCAACCTATGCAATCGATCGACAGGTCTCCGAGCTGGCCCGGCAATTCGGCTCGGTCGAATACGGCCGCATCGCATCCTGATTTTGCGAACCATAAGGCAGCGAGCGCCGTGGGCGCGCAGGCGAGCCTGAATCGATAACCGCGTTCTGCGAGTCCGTCGACTATGGCGCTACGCAGTTCCTGGAATCCGCCGAATAATCGCAGGCTGCCCCGCACATCCAGCAACAGCGCATTCGAAGGATCGAGACTGACGGACGGCGTAAAGCGCATCGCCCAGGTCGCGAGCTCCTGCATGATCCGAGTCTCGGCCTCGCGATCCCGGTCGAGCGCTTCGAGGTCGGGGGCCAGCGCAAGCGCCGTATTGAGCGCCTGGCCCGGGTAAATACCCAGCCGCGCGGCGCTCGGATTGCAGAGCAAAATACGCACGCGGCGACCCTCCGTAACGACGACCGCCCGGGGAAGCACATCATCTTCAAAATTCGAATTGAAATTAGCTTCAAATGATAATTTATTGAAATAAATAGAAATCCATAAGTGCTTTGTGTAACCAGGATCGGCGAACACAGCCCGGGCACGACCCCGCACATCGACGGACGACGACCCCGACCCCGGGAGCGGCAATGGCCACAATGACTGCTGACCGGATTCAGCCATGCCTCGCCCCGGGCTCCGCACCTGCCAATCCGACATCGAGGGTCAAAGATCGCGGCCGACCGCCACGCAGCTTGAAGATCTGCAGATGGAGCAGGCCCGGCCGCTTCGGTAACAGCCGGATCCTCAGGGTCGCGGGCGACCGCTGGCGGGCAAACCGCAAGGGCCGAAACAGCACGAGCAGGCAACTGCCGTTCGCCTCCGCCGCGAGCTGCAGACGCCGCAGCGCGCGATCCTCCGTGCCATCGCACCAGGCCAGCACTGCCGCACAGGTTTGCGACTGCAGGGCCTGCTCACTGGCCCACAGGACATCCGCCTGCCGACGGCAACGCACAACCAGCAGGCGCGACATATCGAGCCCCTGCCAGGCGAACGCGGGGGCATACGGAACATAGGGCGGCGCGACCAGCATGATCCATTGGTGACTGGATCGTCCACCTCGTGATGGTTTACACCTGCCGCCTGACTGATCCCCGGCACCGATCAACTCGACCAGTGCCGGCATGATCAGACGAAGCTCACCGATACCATGGCAATCGACGTGCAACTCGATCAAGCGGCCGGCCGGCCAGCCACCACCGAGCACCGGGTCGAGCTCGGAAAAACCGGTCGGCAGTACCCGACGATGGACATCGCCCTGACCGGCCTTCCAGACCTGGCGTTTTTGCAGGAGTTCTTCGAGTCGATGCCTTGAGGACATTCTTCTTCATCTAATTATCCGGAGTCACGTCGACTTCCCGACACGGAAACGCGTCGACGCGACTCCAATGCTCAAAGATCCTTAAACAGGCCGGTGGGAAGCCTCAGGCGAGTGCAAGACGAGGCTTCCCACCGGCCTGTTTTAGTGCAGGGGCATGCCGTTGCGGACCAACCCGACGACCACGCCCTCGATCATCATGTTCTGCTCGGTCAGATCGACCTTGATCGGATCAAACTCTTCGTTCTCGGGCAGCAACCAGACCATCCGGCCTTCCTGTCGATAACGCTTGACGGTGACCTCGTCCTCGAGCCGGGCAACGATGACCTGGCCGCTGCGCACCTCCGGCGTGCGATGCACGGCCACGAGGTCGCCGTCGAGGATACCGATGTCCTTCATGCTCATCCCTTCTACCCGCAACAGAAAATGCGGACGCGGATCGAACATCGAAGTATCGATACGGTAATGACCCTCGATGTGCTCTTCTGCCAGGATCGGATTGCCGGCTGCGACTTTGCCGATCAACGGCAGGCCGAGCTGGTCCCTGAGGAAATCCTTGAGCTGAATCCCGCGTGAGGCCCCGGGTATTAACTCTATGACGCCCTTGCGCTGCAAGGCCCGCAGATGCTCCTCGGCGGCGTTGACGGACTTGAACCCCAGCGCACGGGCAATCTCGGCCCGCGTGGGCGGCATGCCCGACTCGTCGATGAAATCCTGGAGGAAGGTGAGGATCTCGGATTGACGCGGTGTAAGTTTATCCATCATCATGACCTGTAAGAATATACACTACTGTAAATATATACAGTCATTTACTGGATGACAACCCCACCCGAAAATAATCGCGTACAGCCCTGTTGTTTTCCCTCCACCCCGCAACGGAAAACACTTAAAAAGAAACTTTGCGATTTAACAATGTTTACGTCATCATTCGCGCCTAGGGAGGCCTAGCCCAAGGTCAATTCTGAAAGTGGGCGCTACCTATTTTGTTGTTTGTAAGCAGAGGACTTGTGATGAACAAGAAACTTCAGACCGTAATCAAGGGGAGCGCCGTTGCTCTCGCCGTCATGTTGACCGTTGGTTGTTCCGCTGAATTGCAGAGCCAGGTTGACGCACTGAACGCTCGCGTCGACACGCTGGCTTCGGACGTCGCTCGCGCGCAGTCCGCTGCTGATGCTGCTGGCGCCAGCTCATCCGAAGCACGCCAGATGTCTTCGGGCGCTCAGAGCACCGCTAACCAGGCTCTGAATGCCGCTAACCAGGCTCAGGCCTGCTGCGACGGCACCAATGAGAAGATCGACCGGATGTTCCAGAAAGGCATGTCCAAGTAAGAGATCTTTCTTCTCTACGAAAAAAGCCGCGGTCTGACCGCGGCTTTTTTTTTGGGCCAGATCTAAAGATCTGACCCCGCCCTCTCCTCGACAGCAGCGACCGTACCGGTCGCCACCCTTGCCCGCCCCACCTTGACCGGAATGCCGAGGCGTTGTTCGAAGACTTCATCGATCAGCGTCCAATCGACATCGGCAGCCCGCGTATCCGTCACCCGGATATACAGTTCGGTGATCGACGTCAGGCTCCATGGATCGGTTCCGTTCGGATCGTCGAAACCGGCCTCCTGATCCTCGGCCGTCGCGAGTGGCGGATGCACCTCGAGATACAGATCATCGCCATCCCAGCCGAACTTGAAGGGCTGATTGACGATCTGCACGGCGGTGTTGACCGGGATGTCCGGATACAGATACTCGATGTCTTCCGGGAACATTCGAATGCAGCCATGCGTCACACGCATGCCCACGCCGGCCGGCCGGTTAGTACCGTGAATCAGGTAGCCCGGAATACTCAGGCGCATCGCAAAATCGCCCAGCGGGTTATCCGGCCCCGGCGGCACGCGCTTGGCGAGCTCGCGCCCGTCCGCGGCCCATTCATCGCGAATCGATTGAGGCGGATACCAGGACGGATTCTTGACCTTCTTGACGATCGATGCGCGGCCGAGCGGAGTTCCCCA
This sequence comes from Gammaproteobacteria bacterium, assembly GCA_048550095.1. Taxonomy (GTDB): domain Bacteria; phylum Pseudomonadota; class Gammaproteobacteria; order Steroidobacterales; genus SMWD01. Next base: position 5,472 of record JBLYYV010000333.1, on the reverse strand, counting down.
ATCCATCCTGCCGATGCTGATCGGAAATGTTCTGACGACCGTATCGTCGCCGGCGCGGCTGAAGTAATACATTCGATATTCGGCGATATTGATGACGAGCCCTTTGCGCTCGGCCTTCGGCACCAGGAACTGCGTCGGCAGACGCACATCGGTGCCTTCACCCGGCAGCCAGACGTCGACAGCGGGGTTCGCCAGTCGAATCTCCTCATAACCCACCCCATGCAGGCGCGCGATGTCGACGAGCGTGTCCTCATAGGTGGACTGCACCGAAGACAACTGCCCAATCAGCGCGGTCGATTCATCAATGACATAGTCCCGTGCGATCGACTGATCGATCACGTCCTGGCCTTCGGCCTTGTCCTCGACCATGCGTTCTGCGGTGGACGACGAATCGCTCAACGCGTCCACGCGCGGCGTTTGCTCCGCATCATCCGCGTCCTCCGCGAATGCAATGAACGGCATCAGTAACGCCAGGACGACCAGTTTTCTAGCAAGCATTTTCAACAACCCTATAACCCAAGCACCGGCATCGCGACCGCGAACGTCAGCAATGGAATCAGTGCGATGGCGACTATATTAAGCCAGAATCCCGCGCGGCTCATCTGTGGCACGGAGACGAGCCCGGAGCCGAATACGATCGCGTTCGGCGGCGTCGCCACCGGCAGCATGAATGCACAGCTTGCTGCAATGCATGCGGGGACGATCAGCACGTAGGGATCGACCCCGATACCGATCGCAACCGCGTACAGGACCGGCACCAGCGTCGCCGTCGTCGCCGTATTGCTCGTCATCTCTGTCAGGAAAATCATCATGGCGCTGACGACGGTCACGATCAGCACGGTTGGGAGCGACGCGAGCGCCGTCGCACGATTGCCGAGAAACTCGCTGAATCCCGTCGCATCGAGCGTCGACGCCAGGCTCAGGCCGCCGCCGAACAGGATCAGCAGGCCCCACGGCAACTTGACCGCCGTATTCCAGTCCATCAGGAACCGGCCACGCGCCACGTCGACCGGCGTGACGAACAGCGCCAGCGCGGCCATCACGGCGACCCCCGAGTCCGTCAATCCCTCGAGCGGTGCGACGCCCCCTATCGTCAGACGGTTAAGCAGCGGCCGGCACACCCACGCTGCCGCCGTCAGCAGGAATATCGTCAACGTCAGTTTCTCGGCCCGACTCATCGGACCGAGATCGCCGGTCATTTCGCTCAACAGATGATCGACACCCGGGATCTCCTCTCTGCCCACCGGGTAGATCCTCCGTGTCAACAGCCACCACACGATCGGCACGAACACGATGACGAGCGGCACGCCGAACATCATCCAGCGAACGAAACTGATCTCGCGCCCCATCAGCTCCTGCACATACGAGACGAGAAAAACATTCGGCGCGGTTCCGATGATCGTGCCGACACCTCCGATCGAAGCGGCGTACGCTATACCGAGCAGCAGGCACAAAGAAAACGGACGGGCGATCGGGCCATCGGAACTGCCATCGAGATGCGGGCCGGCATCACCGACCAGCGCGATGATGCTGAGGGCGACCGGTAACAGCATGATCGTCGTCGCCGTATTCGTGACCCACATGCTGATGAACGCGGAGATCCCCATGAACGCCGCGACGATGCGGGTCGGCCGGGTCCCGACAGTCTGTAGCACGTGCAACGCGAACCGCCGGTGCAAACCGCACTTCTCCAGTGCAAGCGCGAGTATGAACCCGCCGAGAAACAGGTAGATAAGTGGATGACCATACGATGCGGCGACCGTCTTGATGGGTGCGGCCCCGGCCAGCGGGAACGCGGCCAGCGGCAGCAACGCCGTCGCATAGACTGGAATGGCCTCGGTCATCCACCAAACCGCCATCCAGGCAGCGATGCCGGCGGCGATCCGGGCATCGGCCCCGAGGACGACGAGGTTGCCCTGAGCATTCGCGTACTGGTCAGGCACCAGCAGATAAACGAGGGCCGCGACAAGGGGGCCCGCAACGAGTCCGATCAGCCTTATCCGACTCCTCACAGCGCGGAAACGATCAGTAACGGATCAGGGACGAGCCCCAGGTGAAACCGCCGCCGAATGCCTCGAGCAACAGCAGGTCACCGCGCTTGACCCGCCCGTCGCGAACCGCGACGTCGAGTGCCATCGGTACGGACGCGGCCGACGTGTTGCCCTGATCCTGCAAGGTCATGACGACCTTGTCCATCGACATGCCGAGCCGTTTCGCCGTGGCCTGGATGATGCGGAAATTCGCCTGGTGCGGAATCAACCAGTCGATGTCGCTCTTGTCGATATTGTTGGCTTCGAGCGTCTCGTCCACGATGCTCTCGAGACTCTTGACCGCAACCTTGAATACTTCGTTGCCACGCATGTGAATGTACGGCCCTTCGGTATCTTCGGGTCCGCGTTGCTTCGACACGCCGTAGGGATGATAAAGAAGATCCTTGTAGCGACCATCGGCGCGCAAATGACACGACTGGATGCCCGGTTCGTCGGAGGGCTCAAGCACGACCGCGCCGGCCCCGTCGCCGAAGATAACGCAGGTCGCACGATCTTCGTAGTTCGTCATGCGCGACAGCGTCTCGGCGCCGATGACCAGCGCGCGATTCGCCTGCCCGGTCGCCACGAAGCGGTCGGCGATGCTCAGCGCATAGATGAACCCGCTGCAGGCCGCCTCGACGCTGAACGCGGCACAGCCGCGTATACCGAGCCGTTGCTGCACCAGGCATCCGACGTTCGGAAACACGACATCCGGCGTCGTCGTGCCGACGACGATGAAGTCGATGTCTCCGGACTCGACGCCCGCGGCCTCCATGGCATTGCGCGCGGCCTGCTCGGCGAGGTCCGCAGTCGTTTCGCCGTCCGCGGCGATATGCCGCCGCTCGATACCGGTGCGCGAACGTATCCAGTCGTCCGTCGTGTCGACAATTTTTTCGAGGTCTGCATTCGTCAGGACGCGCTCGGGCAGGTGCCGACCGGTTCCGGCGATGCGGGAGTATTGCGCCGTCATGCTTCAAGTACCTCGTGATGACCCTCTACGGCCATGATCTTACGAATCTGCCCCGGAACGTCCTTGTCGACCTCGAGCATCGCCGTGTGAATCGCCTGCTGGAACGCCAGTTCGTCTGCACCGCCATGGCTCTTGACGACGATCCCGTTCAGCCCGACCAGGCTCGCACCATTGTAGCGGCGCGGATCGACGCGCCGGGATAACGATCGCAGGACCGGCCACGCCACGAGCGCAGCCAGTCTGCCGTATACGCCGGTCTTGAATTCCTGCACTAGAAAATGTTTGACGAGTTGCGCGGTACCTTCCATCGTCTTTAGCGCAACGTTGCCGCTGAAGCCGTCGCATACCACCACGTCTGCCACTCCGTCCGGTATCGAATTGCCTTCGACAAAGCCGACATAGTTGATGACGCTATCGCCGAGCAGCGCCGCCGCTTCACGAATCGTATCGTTGCCCTTCATCGACTCTTCGCCGATGTTAAGCAATGCAACGCGCGGCTTGGGAATGTCCTCGATACCCTGAACGACGACAGACCCCATGACGCCGAACTGGAACAGCTGTTCTGATGTGCAATCCGAATTCGCGCCCAGATCCAGCATATGCGTCTGACCGCTCTTGGTCGGGATACGCGCCATAATCGCCGGTCGGTCGATACCGGGTACCGTTTTGAGCACGAAGCGCCCCGTGGCCATCAATGCGCCCGTATTGCCCGCGCTGATACACGCACCGGCTTCGCCGTCGCGGACGAGGTTGATCGCGACGCGCATCGAAGAGTCTTTCTTCTTACGCATCGCATCTGCCGGCGCCTCATCCATCTCGACGACCTCGCGTGCATCGTGGACGCGGACGCGATCGGATACCTGACGGGCGCCATCGAGTAGCGGTTCTACGGATTCTTTACGCCCGACGAGTATCAGGCGCAGTTCTTCATTCGTCTTCAGCATCGCGAGCGATGCCGGAACGGTAACGTCGACGCCGCGATCACCACTCATGGTGTCGACGGCTATGGTGACAGGCTTGACCACGCGATACCTTGTTCCGTTCCTTTAGCGCACACGAACGATACGGGCACGATTATCCCCGCACATGGCCGGCAACGCTATACCCGCCAATGCGTGAGGCGTCAGGCGACTGACTATTCGAAATCTTCTTCGGGAGTATCGATGACCTTGCGGCCACGATAGTAGCCGTCGGGACTCACGTGATGACGCAGGTGCGTCTCGCCCGTGGTCTGATCGATCGATACCGCGGGCTTTTTCAGGGCGTCATGCGACCGACGTTTACCACGCCGCGACGGAGTTACCCTGCTCTTTTGAACTGCCATTACTTCTCTCTCCTGCCGGAAGATCCGTCATCTCCAGCCCTGTCGTCGCCGGCGACCATCGTCGCGAGCGACTCGAAGGGGCGATACGTCTGTTCCGTCGTGTTTTCGAAATCCGTTAACTCTGCGCCCAGATCGACGCACTCTTGTTCGCTCTCGTGTACGGGCGCCATCGGCAATGCCGCCAGTGTCTCGTCCTCTGTCACAGTCGCCAGGTCCAGCACGCCGGCTTCCATGACGACGCTGTCGAATGGATCCGCAAGCAACTCGGCCTGCTCGTCGTTATCGACGACGGTCAACCGGGTCGTCAGTGCGACCGAACATGGCACCGCGCTCAAGCATCTCTGGCACCGCAAATGCAGGTGGCCGTCGACCGTCAGCCGCATGCGCGGATAACCCTCAGGCCCCGCGTCGAATCCAGCGGTGACAGCGAGGATCTTGTCGTCTTCCTGATTGCCAGCGATCAGCCCTGCCAGCCGCGGCAGGTCCTCGACACCGAGACGTATCTCGAGCCGCTCACCGGCTGCCGCCAGCTCTCCAAGTTCGGCGGCTTCGATACGCGTCCTGAGCATAATCGGCCAAGTTTATGAGTGGTGGTTTGGCGTGTCAAAATCTTGTACGGTCTTGCGCTGACCATCAGACCGCCCCTCGGCGCCCCAGCACGACCGATGACTGCCCATCCGCCCGTCATACTCGCCTCCAGTTCCGTTTACCGACGCGAACTCCTCGGGCGCGTTTTGCGCGATTTCGAGTGCATTTCGCCCGCTGTCCCGGAAGAAGCCATTGCTGGCGAAGCGCCCGGGATCATGGCGCTGCGCCTCGCGGAGCTGAAGGCCCGCGAGATAGCGGCCCTCAGGCCGGAAGCGATCGTGATCGGCAGCGACCAGGTCCCGACGCTCGACGGGCGGATTCTGCGGAAGCCGGGCGGGCGCGAGCGCGCGATCCGGCAGCTATCCGAGTCCAGCTCACAGGCGGTTCGGTTCCTGACCGCCGTCGTCGTGCTCGGGCCCGGCGGCGCCGCTGAACGCCACGTCGACGAGACGATCGTGAAATTTCGCGCGCTGACCGACGGCGAGATCGAGCGTTATGTCGAGGCGGAACGCCCGTTCGACTGCGCCGGCAGCTTTAAGGTCGAGGGTCTCGGCATTACG